>CALCHA010000381.1 GCA_937901265.1 uncultured Phycisphaerales bacterium | reverse complement strand
CCCCTTGTAAAAATCATCCGTCAACGCCCACGCCTTGCCCCCTTCCTGCACCATAAACCCCTTCTCACCAGCCCTCGCCTCCCGCAAAAATCCCGCGCCGGCACTCCCCATCGCCGCCAGCTTCGTTATCACGTTCTGGTAGTAGCTCGCATCATCCTGCATCTCCGGCACCGGGCCGCTGCCATAATCGTAATACCGCGCCAGCCCCGTCTCCCCCGCGCGCATCTCCGGCCGATTCCAATAGGCCCAGTCCTCGCCCGCCGCCCGATAGCCGCGCTCCAGCCAGCCCCGCCGCTCCCCCTCCGCCAACTGCCCCTCCACGGACAGCACCATCGACGTCAAGAACGGCGGCTGCGAGCGCGTCAGATAATAGGTTCGGTTGGCATTGAGCACCGCTCCATAATGATCCAGCTCATAGAAAAAATTCTCCGTCATCCCCTTCGCCAAATCCGCGCGCCCCGCCTCGCCCCGCTTCGCCGACTCAATCAACCCCTGCAGAATGAAAAAGCTGTCCCACCCATACATTTCATTGAACCGCCCACCCGGCACCACATAATCGTTCGGGACATACAGGAGCCCCTGCCGGTCGAGCCCCACGATCTCCCCGTTGCCCACGCGCAACCCCGCCGGCAACGCCCGTATTTCGACGCCGCAGGTGGCCGTCAGCGCCCGCATCTGCTCCGTCACCGGCTGATCCGCCGCCACCCACAACACGGACTTTTCCTTCCCCAGCTTCGGATCCACCAGGGCCGCGCAATTCAACGGAGAGCGCGTCAACTGGCCCCACGCCTGCGAAATATACCCCTCGACATCCGAGTGTCCCGCGCCGACCCCGGGGGGCTGCAGCCCACACCCGGCCACCGCCACCGCCACCATCGCCGCACCCAACCATCCCACTTTCCGCATCACAACCTCCTTCATTCGTTTTTGGTCCTTTGAACGCCTCCCTGCGGCCACGCTCCCATCGCCACCGCCACCGCCGCCAGCAGCGCCTCTTTTGTCGC
>CALCHA010000380.1 GCA_937901265.1 uncultured Phycisphaerales bacterium | reverse complement strand
CCCCTCGCCAAAACTGTTTCCCCCCTCGAAGCAAGCCCCCTCCCATACCGCACATCCCCCCACCCCGCAAAAACAAAGGCATCCTCCCTCACCCTCACCCCCTTTGTGGTCTTCATCCCCTTCAACTCTTTGTGGTTACCTCTCACCCCTCGCCAAAACTGTTTCCCCCCTCGAAGCACCCCTCACTGCCCCTTCCCAAACAACTGCTTACTCGTCAACCAAATAATCTTGATATCCAACCCCATCGACCGCCGCTCCACATACTGCGTGTCATACATGATCCATTCCTGAAAATCCGCCGCCCCACGCTGCCGCGACCGCGACACCTGCCACAGCCCCGTGATCCCCGGCTTCACGCTCAGCCGCGCCTCCCGCCATGGCGGACACAACTGGTTCTCATTCACCGGGCTTGGCCGCGGCCCCACCACCGACATCTCCCCCCGCAGCACATTGATGAACTGCGGCAACTCGTCAATGTTCGTCTTCCGCAGAAAATGCCCGATCGGCGTGATCCGCGGGTCATACGCAATCTTGAACTGGGGCCCATCCACATTGTTCTTGTCCCGCATCTGCGCCTGCAACGCATGCGCATTCCGAACCATCGTCCGGAACTTCACGCACCCGAACTGCCGCCCATGCAGACCCTCCCGCTTGTGCGCGAAAAACACCGGCCCGCGGTCATACAGCTTCACCAGCGCCGCCACCACCACGCATATCGGCAACGTCACCAGCAACGCAAACAACGCAAAACAAATATCAAACGCCCGCTTGAAAAATCCATACACCGGCCGCGAACGCGCCGGCGGTCCCACAAAATACGCCGCACTCGCCGGATCCGCCGGAAACCGCAGCACCCCGCGCCGATGCGCCGCGATCAACCGCCGCGCCGATTGCCACGCATGCGCCGCCGCCGGCTCCCCGAAATCCGCAAAGGGCCCCTCGATCTTCCACACCGCTGCCACGAACTTCGCCCGCCGCCCCGGCCCCTCCGCCTTCCCGAAATGCCGCGCGATCCCCGTCACCCGTCCCGTCTCATCCAGCTTTAACTCCTCCCGATACCCCGCCGCCACGCTCCGCTCCGTCGTCAACAGCAATGCCCCCGCCCGCGCCCCACGCAACGCCGACAACGCATACAGCACCCGGTCCACTTCCATCGACCGCGATACATGCAACCCAAACCGCGCCGCCGCTCCCCCCGGCGGATGCGCCGCCTCCCCCTGCCCCACCCGCACCACCACCGCAAATCCCGCCCGCGCCAACGCCTCCGTCAGCATCCGTCCTTCCGACGTGCCCTTCGCGCAGGATACTTCCGTTGCCATCGTCATCGCTGCCGCTGTCCTGCGCCCGCCGTGCTACACCCGCCTGCGAGCTCCCTTTCAGGTCTTGTTCCGCGGGTCAATCACCCCCGCATCCGCCGCCAGTTCCGCCGCCGTCGCCTCCACCGTCGTCGTCGGGCCCACCGCACCGGCGTCGATCGTGTCATCCGCTGAGTCGTTGGCGTACGTGAACTTGTACTTGTAATAACTCTGCCGCTGCGCCACGCCATTCACCACGATCTTCGGCGTGCGGCCCGTCACCCGCGTCAACGCATCCAGCGTCTGGTTCACTTCCTTCGGGCTCGATACCTGCATCCGCACCACGCACAACACTTCATCGCACGACCGCGCGATCAATCGCGCATCCGCCACCACCAGCGCCGGCGGCGTGTCCACAATGATCACATCAAACTTGTCCTGCAGCAGGTTCAGCGATTCATGAAACTCCCGCTTCTGAAACAGCTCCACCGGGTTGCGGTCCAGCCGCCCCCCAGCACCCATCACCCGCAGGTTCGGCAACAACTCAATCGGCTTCACCAGCTCCGGCGGACGACCCTGCAGCAACTCCGCCAGCCCCGCACGGAATCCCACATCATACATCGTCGACAAATCCCGCTTCCGCAGGTCCGCATCAATCAGCAAAACCTCCAGGCCCGACTTCGCCAGCGACACCGCCAGCTGCGAGCTGATCGACGTCTTCCCATTCGACGGCGTCGGCGACGTCACCATCATGATCTTCCGCTGCGGACGTCCCGGCGGCAGCAAATTCGCATGCAGCAGCCGCATCTCTTCGCCCAAAATCTTCCGGTTCATCCGCCCGTTCAACCCACGCGACGAATGCCCCGCCAGCGACACCGTCCCCACCACCAGCGGCTGATAGGCCTCCGGCAGATCGTCCGGATGCTCGATCCGGTTCCGCAACTTCATCAACAGCAGCATCACCCCGAATCCCAGCAGCAGACCCAAACCGTTCGCCGCTGCCGCATCCTTCGGCCGCGCGTCGATCTTCGGCGTCTTGGGCTCAATCGTCTCCCCCACCTTCGTCACCCGCCCCGGTGCCATCATCCGATTTTCCAGTTCCTCGATCCGCGCCGTGTACCGCTTGTCCGCCTCCTTCTCATCCAGAATCTGCTCATGCAGCGCCGCGATCGGCTGGGCCTTGTTCCCCAGCGTCCGCGCCTGCACTTCCTGATCCGCCACATGCTTGTTCAGCGACTGAATCTGCGCGTCCAACGCCGTCAGATCCCCGCTCATATCCTTCATCTTCTTCGTGCGATCCAGCGTGTAGTTCGCCATGTAGGCCTTCCACGCCGTGTCCTTGATCGACGTCCGCCGCGCCTCGATCGCCGGTTCCAGCGTCGCCAGTTGCTGCTTGATCGCTACCCGTTCCCGATGCGCCGGCAAC
>CALCHA010000379.1 GCA_937901265.1 uncultured Phycisphaerales bacterium | reverse complement strand
ATCGTCGGAAAATAGCTCCGCTCGTTGATCTGCACCTTCCACCCGGCCTTATTGAAGAGGTCGACGGTGTAATTCTGCAGCGAACCCTTGGGGATGCCAAGACGGATCAGGTCGGGCGAGGGTTTGAGCATTTCATCTCTCGTGATCAGGATGGCAAATACAAAGGGGGGGCGATCGTGGGGGCCGCGATGTCCGGTTCATCCCTTCAATACTCGACGAAGGGCAAATTCGCAGATGGCGTTTCCACGTATCCGGTTGGGACCGTCTTGTCGAGGGTGTCCTGGGCCATGCCCAGGGCCTTGAGGATCGAGGGCATGTCGTCGGCGACTTGTATCGGCTTGTTGGCGCGGCTGCCCCAGGTGGGTTCCGCGGCGGGCTGCTTGGCGTCCTTGGTTTTGATTCCGGTGTGGTAATGGACGGTGGCGTCGGGGTCCTTGAGGCCGTGACCGGTGAGGACGCAGGCCACTCTTTCATTGCGACCGATGGTCCCATTCTTGAGCAACTGCTGCAGGCCGGCGACGGTGGCGGCACTGGCGGGCTCGCAGCCAAAGCCATAGCGTCCGATGAGTGCCTTGGCCTCGAGGATCTCCTCGTCGGTGACTTCCGCGACGACCCCTTTCATCACGTCGAGCGCCCGCAGCGCCTTGATCAGATTGACCGGTCGCGAAATTTCGATGGCGGACGCCACGGTGTGCGGGTGGTAATTGGCCTCGTCCATGCCGGCATAAAGGCCCTGGATCTTCGAGTTATCGGGATGGCCGCCGTTCCAGGTCATGCCCAGGCGGTTGACGGCGGTGTGCAGCGTGTTGGCGCCATGGGCATTGATGATGGCCAGGCGGGGAGCGCGCTTCACCAAACCCAGTTCGAGGAGTTCCTCGTAGGCCTTGCCAAAGGCGGAGCAATTCCCAAGATTGCCGCCGGGGACGATGATCCAGTCGGGCACTTCCCAGTTGAGGCCTTCGAGGATGCGATACATGATGGTCTTCTGCCCCTCGAGGCGGAAGGGGTTGACGGAGTTCATGAGGTAGAGGCCGAGCTGCTGGGAGACATCGCGGACGCGGCGGAGGCAGGCGTCGAAGTCGCCTTCGATCTGCAGGGTGAGGGCGCCGTAGTCGAGGGCCTGTGAGAGCTTGCCGAAGGCGATTTTGCCGGTGCCGATGAAGACGATGCCTTGAAATCCGTTTTGCGCGGCGTAGAGCGCGAGCGAGGCCGAGGTATTGCCGGTCGAGGCGCAGGCGACGCGCCGCGCGCCGACCAGGCGGGCATGCGTGAAGGCGGCGGTCATGCCATTGTCTTTGAAGCTGCCGGAAGGATTCATCCCCTCGTACTGCAAATACAGCTGCCCGGGCCACATCCCCAGCTGCCGGCCGAGGCAGGTGGCATTCTGCAGGAAAGTCTGTCCCTCCCCGATGGTGCAGACCATGGCATCGGCGGCGAAGGGCAACAAATCGCGGAAGCGCCATACGCCGGAGTGGTCGAGCGGGAAGCGGCGGCGCTGCCAGCGTTCTTCGAAGGACTTGAGCGTCCGCGGGACCTCGCCCTTGGACCAGTCGTAGCGGATGTCGAGCAGCTCGCCGCACTTGACGCAGCTGGTGAGGGTCTGAGTGACCTCGTAGGTGCTGCCGCAGGCGGCGTTGGCGCATTTTTGATAAGCAATAGTCTTCATAGTCCGGCGATTCTAACCCCCCCGCCGCCCCTCGCCAATCGTGCCGGAGAACTTCGGCGGGTTCTTTGCGCTGGCGGCCGCGGGGATCACCAGGCGAGGTTGAAGGCGAACTGGATGGAGCCCCAGGAGTCCCAGCCGCGCTGGCCCTTGAACTCGGGCGATTCGTCGGTCCAGCTGTAGGTGAATTCGAAGTACTTCAAAAAGCGGTGGGAGAGCCCATACTCGACCGCGAAAATGGCGTGCTCGGGGGAGCGCGTGACGGGGTCGCGGTCGGAAAACGCATCGCCCTCCAGCAGGCCATTGCGGCCGACGACTTCCCCATAGGGGCGCACGAAGAAGTAGAAGGATTGCTTGCGCAGCACGTCCTCCCAGGTGAAGGCATCGTTGGTGCGCGCGACGTCGTAGGTGAAATCCGCCGGCATGGCCAGATTACCGGGGCCGAAGTCGTCGGGGAGGTTCCAACCCAGTCGCACCACTGCTCCGGCGTGGGCCTCATCGAGCAGCGTTCCGGCGGTCAAACCGGCTTGGGGAAGGACCTGCAGCCGCGGCGCCCAGGGTGCCCAGGACTCGGGCGGCGTCCAGGCATCCCAGCGCCAGCGCCTTTCGTATTTGAGGCTGAATTGCACCTCATCGTTGACCTGGTGGCTCCAGCCGCGGGGGTAGGGGTAGTCGAAGGTGTGGTGCACGAGTTCCTGGGCGTTCTGCGCCAGCGAGGTGGGACCAAGGATGCCGACATCGACCTCCAGGGCCTCATAGACCGGCAGTTTCGCGGCGCGGTTGGCACGCTGAAAAAAGAGCCCGCCGTAGGTGTAACCGGCGAAGGGGCGATCGTCGGGAATCACTTGTGACAGTTCGTAGTGCTGCGGCGTATACATCGTGAGGTTGCCTGCGAAGCCCATCGCATAAGCACTTTTGGCGGGGTCAAATTCGCCAGCAATCGTGGGCATTTTGGAGAGGAGCGCATCGACCCAGGGGGCCTGCCACGCCAGGGATGCCCCCGCGCCGGCCGTGTAATAGCGGTCATGCCGATCGATGGGCTTGGCAAAGCCGCCATCGTTGTCCCAGTAGAAAGTCAGCCGCGCCGCGTGGCCGGTGTTGCGTGCGGAGTCGGGGAGGGTCGGCAATTGTGCCGGATGGAGGGAGAGGGTGTCCGACGGGAGCCCGCCGAGTTCCCCCGCCCAAGAGACCTGCCCCACGCCCACGACTGCTGCCCCGATGGCCAGGACCCGCACCCACATAGACACTCCTTATTTGTCGAAATGGTACTTCTGGAGGAGGCCGCGGATTTCGCGGCTGCCCGATTCGTGGGCGCTCAGGCTGTTCTGCAGATAGACCTTGAGCTCCGGATCAGAGGCGGCCTCCGGCAGTGCCGCGGTTATCAGACTGATCTGCCACTCATAATCCATGTACATGTTGAACAGTTCGTCGCGCTCGAAGGCCGCTTTATCGTCGCTCCTGGCTGTCGCGCCCTGGCGGTCCTCCATAATCTTCTGGGCTCGTCCGGCAATATCATCGGTAAATTTGAAGGAGAGATCCACACGGCGCAGTTTTGCCCAGGCCTTGAGTTGCTTTTCGAGATCGCCTTGCACGTTCGACATCCGCGAGAAGAAACCCTTGAAAGGCTCATCGACGTTTTTCAGGAGGGGGGTGGTGGCATAAAAGGCAAGCTGCGTTTTCTGATCGGAGGCGCGCAGCATCATGGCGAGGGTGTCGCGCAGATCCTTGCTGATGGCGGCACCGCCCGGTGCGCGCTGCGTCGTCGCAGGCTCGGGCCGGTGGGACATCTCGCTGCACCCCCCCATTGTGACCAGCGGGGCCAGCGTCACGAGCAGGAGCGCGCACCTGTTTTGTTTGCTTAGGATTCGCACCAGAAGCCAGCCTTTCCGTTCACGCCAGATTGTCCTGCAGCAGCCCGGCATTGAACAATGCTGCGTGCAGCAGCGAGCGCGTGCCGGCTGACACCTCGCACCACGGCAGCCGCATTTCGCCGGTGTCGCGGCCCAGTATCTGCATGGCGGTCTTGACGCCCAT
>CALCHA010000378.1 GCA_937901265.1 uncultured Phycisphaerales bacterium | reverse complement strand
CACAGGTGACAGCTTTTTCTGGTGCCTTCGAAAGCTTGACGCTTGGCGGATACACATAGGGAAAACACGGAGGGGCGGAGGAATGGAGGGGCGGAGACGACGACGTTGACGGCGGAATCGATCGAAGTCTCTAAATCAAAGTAAAGGGGGGGGGAGCGTCTCCAGTCCTCCGTCCTCCATCTCTCCGCGTTACTGCCATGGGCGCGCACCCACCTTCAGACGCTCGTTGAAAATGAAAGGGACGATCGATTTGAGTCGGACCCAGGCACCGGCCCCTCCGCCGGACCTCTTCTTTGGACCCAGTTGAGCCATCTGGATCCCCAGAAGTCCGTGGGGAATCTTGAGCCTTTATGTCCCGCTCGCTTCGGGTTCGGGGAGTGGTGCCACGGCAACCGCTGCCGGGGCCTCGGTGACGGGCTGCAGGGGCGTCGATTTGGGCGGGGCCAGGGAGAAGAGCGTCTGGCCCGGGCGCGGTTTTGCGGGAGCGTCCGCCGTCGCGAGCTGGGCCTCGCCCAGCTCTGTTTTGACGAACAGAGGGAGTGCGTCGGCCCCGTAGACGGCCTTGAACTTGTCGAAGGTGAAGTCGGCGGTGATGGGCGTTTTTTTGATCAGGTAACCGGAATTCATTTTCTGCTCGAGCACGCCGTGGGTCATGCCCTTGCCGAAGAGCTGGCGGCCGCGGAGTTCCCACCCGATTTTTTCCTGCCGCGCTGAATCCATGGGCGCCGGCGAGAGCTGGTAGACCTCGGAGCGCGAGAAGACCCGCTGGTACTGCATGGTCGCCAGGGCGTTGACCTCGTCGTTGGGGGTGAGGGCAAGGAAGCGGCCGATGGGGGTAAGCTGCATGGCGTCGTGGACGAAGCTGGAGAGCACGGACCCGAAAAGCACCGGCAGGCCCTCGAGGCGGGCGATGGAAATCTGCTGGCGGTTGGTGTCGACCAGCAGCACCGGGTAGCCCTCGCCCTGCAGCGAAGAGGCCAGGGCGCGCTCGAAGGGGCCTGCCCCGGCAAGCAGGAAGCCCTGCGCCCCGGGACGCGAGAGGCCGAGCTTGCGGGCGGTGAAGGGGGCGGTGAGGCCATAGACGGTGACGGTGCCGATGATGGTGGCGAAGGTGACCGGGACGAGGGTCTCGGCACCCTCCATGTGCTGGCCGAGCATGCGCAGGGCGAAGACGGAGGCGACGGCGGCGGCGACGATGCCGCGCGGGGCGAGCGCCGCGAGGAAGGTCCGTTCGGCCCAGGTGAGCGACGAGCCGGCGGTGCACAAAAACACCGCCGCGGGCCGCGCGATGAAGATGAGGACGCCCAAAAACAGCGGCATGCGCAGCCAGGGGATCATCGCGAGCTGCGGCGTCTCCAGCCGCGCCCCCAGGACGATGAACAGCCCCGAAATCAGCAGCACGGTGAGGCTTTCCTTGAACTCCATGACGTGCTGGATGTTGACCTTCCGCTGGTTGGCCAGGACCAGCCCCATCAGGATGACCGCAAAGAGGCCCGACTCGTGCTGCAGGAGGTTGGACCCCGCGAAGACCCCCAGCACCGCGACGAGGGTAAAGGGATTGTGCAGGAAATCGGGCATCCAGCGGCGGGCGAAAAACAGCAGGACGATCCCCGCGCCGGCGAACCCGCACGCCGTGCCCACCCCCAGGGTCGTCAGCACCGCCCGCAAAATGGGCACCGCCCGCACCTCCCCGGAGGTGAGCACCTCAAAGACCACCACCGCCACCATCGCCCCGATGGGGTCGATGATGATGCCCTCCCACTTGAGCACCGGCCCGACCTTGCCGGTGGGGCGAACATGGCGCAGCAGGGGGCCGATGACGGTGGGCCCGGTCACCACGAGGATCGCGCCCAGGAGCAGGGAAATGCGCCACTCCAGCCCCAGCAGGTAATAGGCGGCGGGCACGGTGATCACGAAGGTGACGAACCCGCCGAGGGTGACGAGGAGCCAGATGACGCCACCGGCGGCGGAGTGCTCGGCAAGGGACATGCTCAGGCCGCCCTCAAAGAGGATCAGGGCGACCGAGAGTGAGACGACGGGGAGCAGCAGTTGTCCGAAGAGGGCGTCGGGATTGAGCAGCGGGCCGGTGAGCCTGGGGATCCACCCGGTTTGCGCCAGTGCGGCGGCACCGGGGCCAATCAGCATGCCGACGATGAGGAGCAGGAGGATGCCCGGCAACCGGGTGCGCCAGGCGAGCCACTGCGTGCCAATGCCCAGGATGAGGATGGCCGCGAGTTGCACGAGAACAGATTCGGACATGCACGCCTCGTGGGAGGTTCCAGCGGCCCGGAAAAAAGTCCCGGGCTCAACGGGGGGGCCGCATTATAGCCGCGCGACCGGCCGATGCGCGGGGCGCAGAGATTCCATGAACCTTTTCCCCGGGTGGCGCGCTGCAGGGTACAGAGGCTGACCATGAAAGGAACGTGTATGCGCTGTTGCTTGTTGATCGGTGGGGCGACGTTGTTGTGGGGTGGGTGTGCGAGTTCCTACCTGGTTCCCGGGGGGCCGGCGGATATGGCGCGGCTGGGGGTCGATGCGACGCAGCGCGCGGCGTTGACGGATGCGGGGGTGCGGCGTGAGCTGGCCAAGCAGCCGCTGGCGACGTTTCCGGTGGCGATCGCCGTGGCGCGGGTGCAGGCTGCGGACTACGCGTCCTATGCGTATCACCGGTCGGCGGCGCAGGGAGCCTACACGGTGATCACGGTGCGCGATGTGGAGACGGATGAAGATTTTGCGGCCATCGCGCAATTGCCCCGCGTGGCGGGGGTGGCGCCGTTGAAGCGCATCCTGCTGGATCGGGAACTCAACAGCGACCTGGAGCTGCGCGAGGCGGCCGCCAAACTTCATGCGGGCATGCTGCTGTTCTACACGTTCGACACGCAGTTTGACACGGACCACCATGTGCAGCCGCTGGGGCTGATCACGCTGGGGCTCTTTCCCACGCGCGTGGAGCGCGTGACCTGCACGGCCTCGGCGGTGCTGATGGATGTGGCCAATGGCTACCTGTACGCCGTCGAAGAGTCGACGGCCAAGGATGATCAGCTGGCCAACGCCTGGAGCTCCGGGCAGGCGGTGGAGGACATTCGTCGGCGGGTGGAGCGCAAGGCGTTTTCGGAGCTGGTGGAAAGCTTCAAGACCCAGTGGCCGCGGGTGG
>CALCHA010000377.1 GCA_937901265.1 uncultured Phycisphaerales bacterium | reverse complement strand
CAGTTCATCGCCGCCGCCAAGCCCACCGAGGTCCACCTCGTGCTCTCCTCCACCACCCACCAGGAAAACATGGAAGCCGCCCTCGAACAGTTCTCCAAGGTCCGCGTCGACCAGATCATCTTTACAAAGCTCGACGAGGCGGTATCCTTCGGCGTACTCCTCAACGTCGCCCGCAAGGCCAGCCGGGCACTCTCCTATCTCACCACTGGCCAGGATGTGCCCGACAACATCGAAGTCGGCCAACCACGCCGCCTCGCAAAGTTGATCCTCGGCGAAAAGCTGTGACGCAGCAGTCAGAAGTCGGAAGTGAGAAGTCAGAAGGCGGGACTTGATCATGGGTGCATCCAGCTTCCAGCAGTTGGAGGTGTGGCGCAAGGCGCACGCGGTTGTGCTGGCGATTTATCGTTTAACTTCGGGCTTCCCGCGGGAGGAACTCTACGGGCTGACCTCACAGCTGCGGCGATCCATGGTTTCGGTTGCTGCGAACATTGCCGAGGGGTTCAGCAAAAAAGGCAAGGCGGACAAGATGCGCTTCTACAACATTGCCGAAGGTTCTCTTGAAGAAAGCCGCTATTACCTGATTTTGGCCTACGATTTAAGCTTTGCCGACACGCGGGAGCTGCTGACGGCATTGGACGAGGTCGGACGCATGCTCCGAAGCTATATCGCGGCCATAAACAGATCTCGATTGTCTCCACGCAACTTGTTATCCCTGTTGCTCTTCTGACTTCTCTCTTCTGACTTCTGACTTCTGACTTCTGGAAGATTTATGACTTTAATGGATCAGGCAAGCGGGCTTCGCGAAGTCGCGCGGCGCGCCAGTGGCCGAGCACAAACGATCGCCATCACTTCCGGAAAAGGTGGCGTCGGCAAGACGAACTTGTCCGTGAACCTCGCCGCCACCCTCGCCGCGATGCGCCGCAAGGTCGTGCTGCTCGACGCTGACCTCGGCCTCGCCAACGCGGACATCCTCTGCAACGTCCAGCCGCGGTTCAACCTCGCCCACGTCGTCGCCGGACAGCGCGCCCTCGCCGACGTCATCACCCCCGTTCCCGCCGGCTTCTCGCTCATCCCCGGTGCCTCCGGTCTTGCCAAGATGGCCGACCTCACGGAGGGCGACCGCCGCCGCATCGTCGCCGACCTCGACATCCTCTCCGACACCGCCGACGCGCTCATCATCGACACCGGTGCCGGCATCGGACGCAACGTCCTCTCCTTCACCTCCACCGCCGACCACGTCGTCGTCGTCACCACCCCGGAGCCCACCGCCATCACCGACGCCTACGCGGTGATGAAGGTTCTCGTCCGCTGCGGTACCGCCGGCAAAATCTCCGTCATGGTCAACATGGTCAAAGGTCGCGATGAGGCCCGCCAGGTCTTCGACCGCATCGCCGGCGTGGCTCGCCAGTTCCTCAAGGTGGACATCGCCTTTTCGGGGTATGTGGTGCTCGACCCCGCCGTCGGCCAGGCCGTCCGCAAGCGCTCGCCCTTCGTCCAGCAGTATCCCCACTCCGCCGCCGCCGCCTGCGTGCAGGCCTGGGCCAACCGCATCGATCACCACGTCGAGATGGCGCCGCCGCCGCGCAGTGGTTTTTTCGCCCGGCTCGCCAACTGGTGGCGTTAACCCGACACACTTCTGCCGTTTCTCGTCGGATGTCTGAGAATTATGAATCTTTCCGCACTTATCGCCGGTGCGTTTGGCGTGATGGGCTTCGTGCTCAGCGTCTTCGCGGGTATTGCCGCCAACAACCCCATGGAGGTCATCCTGTCGCGGAGCATCCTCTGGGCGATCGCCTGCTACGTCATCGGGTACCTCGTCGGCATGATGGCCGGACAAGTCGCCAGTGAGCACGCCGCCAAATTGGCCAGAACCGTCGCCGACACTGACGCCGCTGCCGAATCCGCCCGTGCCGCCAAGGCCGCTGAGGACGCGGAAAATGCTGCCGCCCAAAACGTCGCACGGGCCTCGGCGGTTCCCGCAAAATAACCATAAAAAAACTGGAAAAGATTCATTGCATTTCAGCGGCTGGAAGTCAGAATAAGTAGTACCGCTGTCCGATAACGCAGGCCATGGAATGGCCACCCAGGGAAGGCACCGAGTCTCGCTTGGGAGCACTTGCGAAGACTCGTTAAGGTCAAGGAGCGACCCTCATGGCGAAAACCCACACCACCACTGCATCCGTCGTCCAGGACATCAACGATGTTTGGCGTTCCTTCAAAAAGCAGCGCTCGGAAGAACTCCGAAACCTGCTCATGATGGAATACCTCCCCATGGTCAAGTACAACGCCGAACGCATCTATCAAAAACTCCCCGACGAAGTCGAACTTGACGACCTCATGCAGGCCGGCATCTTCGGCCTCAAGGACGCCATCGAGTCCTTCGACCTCGAGCGCGGCGTCAAATTCGAAACCTACTGCGCCCCGCGCATCCGCGGTGCCATCCTCGATGAACTCCGCTCCATGGACTGGGTCCCCCGCCTTGTCCGCTCGCGCTCTCACAAGCTCGATCAAATCACCAAGCAACTCGAAATGGAGCTCGGCCGCTCGCCCTCCGAAGAGGAAATCTCCAAGAAGCTCGGCATGTCCGCCTCCGACCGCGAAAAAGTCCTCAAGGACGCCGTCGCCGTCACCCAGGTCTCCCTCTCCCGCAAGTGGTTCGAAACCGACGGCAACAAGGACGTCCGCGAGATCGACGTCCTCGAAGACCGCCGCACCACCGACCCCACCGATGAAATCCAGCGGCGCGACCTCAAAAACCTCATCACCAAGGGCCTCAACCGCGCCGAACGTCTCATCCTCATCCTCTACTACTACGAGGAAATGACGATGAAGGAAATCGGCGTCACCCTCGACCTCTCCGAGTCCCGCGTCTCCCAGATGCACTCCTCCATCATCATGCGGCTCAAAGCCCAGATGGCCAACAAGGACAAGGAATTCCTCCCCGACGACGAGTGAGGTGGGGGGAGAGCGTTGGACACAGAAGAACCCAGGGGCCGGTGCTTTGGCGCCGGCCCATTCTGTTTTTGCGGGAGCGGGAATCGGCAACGGGTCAGCGGACAAAGTAGATGAAGCCGCCGATCTGGCCTGCCGTCAGGAGCAGTGCCGCGGCGGCGATCAGCCACTGAATGGACGTGTGGCTGCGAAGGAACTGTCGCCGAAAACACACGGCGCCGAGCGCCAGGGGCACAGACAGGTTAAACGAGTACAAGGCGCAGGTAGCCATAAAATCCTTGGGATGGCCGCCCTTGAACAGGCTGAACAAGTCGAGCAGGATCGCTATGCCCGAGGACCCAAAAGCCGCGATTGCGAGAAGTATCCACGCGGCGAGGAAGGGCTCGACGGTGCCGACGGTCAGCTTGAGCAACCGGCCGCATTCGGGGCAGCGGGGAACGGTGAGCGCGCGGAGGTTGTAGTTGCAGAGGGGACAGGTGACATCCTGCGAGCGCACAAATTCCAGGAGCAGCTTGGATTCGCTTCGGACGGGCGGAACAGTGGTCATGCGTGGCTTCCCGGAAAATGCTGGCTTCCTGGATCTCAGGACGTGGCGCTT
>CALCHA010000376.1 GCA_937901265.1 uncultured Phycisphaerales bacterium | reverse complement strand
CGCGGTGACGGTGGATGCCGACGGCCAGCATCGGGCGACGGACCTGCTCCCGATCATGGATGCCGCGCAGGCCCACCCCGGGGCGGTGATCGTGGGGTGGCGCGACATGGAGGCGGCCATCGCCCGGGGGGTGCATGTGCCGGCACGCAGCATGAAGGGGCGCGACGCGGCGCGATTCTGGCTGCGCGTCCAGACGGGACAGGATATCCCCGACACGCAGTGCGGCTTGCGGGCCTATCCACTGGCGCCCGTGCTGGCGGTCGGATACTGGTTCTCGCGTTACGATTTTGAAACCGAGGTGCTGGCGCGCATGGGGTGGGGCGGCCTGAAAATTCGCAGCGTGCCGGTGACCTGCCTCTACTTCACCGGCGGCGAGCGCGTCTCCCACTTTCGCCCCGTGATCGATACCCTGCGCGGCGTGCGGGTGAACCTGCTGCTGGTGCTGCGGCGGCTGGCCCCCTGGCCGATCAAACACCTCGCCCCGCCGGAGAGCAGCGCGTTTCGCCTCGGCAAATGGTGGAAAATCGCCAGCTGGCGCGAGGCCTTCGAGCGTGCCCTGCGCGAAGGCTCCTCCAACTCGGAGCTGGCGACCGCCTTTGCCCTGGGCGTTTTCGTGGGCCTTACGCCGCTCTATTTTCTGCAGACGCTGCTGGCGATTTTCTTCGCCCGGCGGCTCCATCTCAACGTCCTCGCCGCCGTCATCGGAAGCCAGATTTCCTGCCCCCCGCTGGCCCCGCTGTGGCTGTTTCTGAGCTACGGCGTCGGCAACCTGCTGCTCAATGGCCGGTGGGCGCTGGCCGAAGTGCAGGGGTCGCTGCTCTCCTGGATCTGGGCGGCGCGCTGGCCCTTCCTGCTGGGCAACCTGTGCGTGGCGACCGGCGTGGCGCTGTTGAGCCTGCTGCTGGCGCGCGGCGTCCTGCGCGTCACCCGCCCGGGCTGCAAAGCACCATGACGCCCGCCCCCCAGCCTGCCGCCGAGCAGCCCCTGCGCCGCCGCTGGGGACGCGTCCGCTTCGGTTACCGCGCCAACGCCCTGATGCTCTTTGTCGGCCGCCACGCGTTGTGGCTGGCGTATGTCTTCGTATGGTTCGCGGCGGGCTACTTTTTTCTCACCTCCGGCAAGGCCCGGCGGGCCAGCGGCGATTATCTGGCCCGAGTCTTCGGCCGGCGAAACCGCCTGCGTCGTGCCTGGGACACCTATCGCCACATGGTCGTCTATGGCTACCTGCTCCTGGACCGCTCTGTCATGCTCTCGGCCGAGGGCCACGGGTTTGTCGTGCAGCGCGAAGGCATCGAGGGCATGTACGCCGCCGCGGCGCAGGAGGGGGGGCTGATCCTGCTCTCCGCGCACTTCGGCAATGCTGAGGCCGCCCTCCCCTTTATGGAACGCAAGATGGGCAGCCTGCTGCGCGAGCGGCCTATCCACATGGTGATGTACCAGGACCTGCAGGATGCGACGGAGCGCTTTCATGTGCACACGCGGCGGCTGCTGGCGGGCATGGAGATCATCAGCACGCGAGACCCGCTCCGCGCCGGCGTGCAGATCATCGCGGCCCTGCGCGGCGGCGCGGCGGTGGCCATCCGCGC
The DNA here is from genome assembly GCA_937901265.1 of uncultured Phycisphaerales bacterium. GTDB lineage: Bacteria > Planctomycetota > Phycisphaerae > WQYP01 > WQYP01 > CALCHA01. Next base: position 4,212 of record CALCHA010000376.1, on the reverse strand, counting down.
CGACCGCTCCCTCGAAGGCAAAACCCTCCCCGTCGATTTCCTTGGCTCCCCCGTTCGCCTGCCCGCCGGCCCTTTCCTCGCCGCGGCGCTCACCGGCGCGCCGGTGGTCACGGTCTATACCTGCCGCCGGGGATACCGCCGCTACGCCGTCGTCCTCACGTTCTGCGGCAGTTATGGAGAAGCGACTGCGGGATCGCGCGACGAGCGCAGCGCCCGCGCCGCCGGCGATTATGCCCGCTCGCTGGAGACCGTCGTCCGCCGCTTTCCCCTGCAGTGGGGCAATTTCTACGACTTCTGGGCCGCCACGCCCCCTCCCGACAGTGGCAGTCCCGCCAGCAGCGGCAGCGCGTGAGCAGGCACGCCTGCAGGACAAAATCACCGTTGCCCGGCCGCCGTTGCATCGCCTGCCCCCACCGATATACTTGCGCAGTACCCCCCAAAAACGCGCGGGACGAGGAGCTGGGCGGAATGAGGAACTGGCGGGTACAACCCGCGTCCGGCCGTGCGGCGCACGCGTCGTCGACTGGATCCTGCCACCTCCGATTGAGGACCTTCGCATGCCGCTTCTGATTCGCAACGGCGAGATCGTCACCCCCGACCAGCGCTACATCGCCGACATCTTCTGTGAAAACGAAACCATCACCCGCATCGGCAAAAATCTCGACGCGCCGCCGGGCTCGGAAATCATTGACGCGGCCGGCAAATTCGTCTTCCCTGGCTTCATCGATCCTCACACCCACATCTACCTGCCCTTCATGGGCACCTTCGCCAAGGACGACTACACCACCGCCAGCGAGGCCGCGCTGGTCGGCGGCACCACCACGATCATCGAGATGATCTGTCCCAGCCGCGCTGACGAGCCGCTGCAGGCCTTCGAACTCTGGAAGTCCAGGGCCCAGGGCAAGAGCGCCTGCGATTTCACCTTCCACATGGGCGTGACGCGCTATGACGCTGCCGCCGAGGCGCAGCTTCGCGAAATCGTGAAGGCCGGCGTCGCCTCGTTCAAAATCTTTCTCGCGTACAAAGGCGCCTTCGGCATCGATGACGACGAGCTCTGGCACACGCTCAAGCTCGCCAAGAGCCTCGGCGTGATCACCACCGCGCACTGTGAAAACGCCTCCGCCATCGCCCAGCGGCAGGCGGAACTGCTCGCCGCGGGAAAAACCGAACCGAGCTACCACCACGAGAGCCGCCCGCCGCGGATCGAAGCCGAGGGCACGCACCACCTGATGACCTTCGCGGAAATGCACGACGCCCACGTGTACGTGGTGCATCTGAGCTGCGAGGAGGCGCTTCAGGCGGCGCTGGCGGCGCGGCTGCGCGGCGTGCACGTCTGGGTCGAAACGCTTATTCAGTACCTGCTGATCGACAAGACCTGGGCCGAGCGCGAAGAGGGATTTGAGGGGGCGAAATATGTGATGTCGCCGCCGCTGCGCGACAAGAAGAATCAGAAAATTCTGTGGGATGGCCTCGCGTCGGGGCTGATTTCCACCCTCGCCACCGATCACGCCCCCTTCGATTTCGCCACGCAAAAATCGATGGGCAAAGGCGACTTCACCAAGATTCCCAACGGCATCCCCGCCATCGAAGACCGCGTCAATCTCTACTACACCCATGGCGTGGCCACCGGACGAATCTCGCTGCACCAGTTCGTCGATACCGCCAGCACCCAGGCCGCCAAACTCTTTGGCCTCTTTCCGCGCAAGGGCACCATCGCCCCCGGCAGCGACGCCGACCTGGTCGTGTACGATCCGAAATACAAGGGCAAACTGAGCGTCAAAACGCAGCGGCAGAACGTCGACTACAACGCCTTTGAGGGCTGGGAAATCACCGGCCGCCCCGCCGCCGTCACCGTCCGCGGGCAGGTCGCCGTGCGCGATGGCAAGTTCGTCGGCGATCACCAGCGCGGCCGCTTCCTCAAGCGCGAGGCCACGCACTTCTGATCGCCGCCGGAGCGCGGTTGCAGCGTCGGTCGCATCGTCAGCGGCTATTGGAGTGTTTCATGCCGGACCTTTCCGTCAATGTCGGGGGCATCAAGGCTCCCAATCCCTTCTGGCTGGCCAGCGGCCCCCCGACCAACACGAAGCATCAGGTTTCCAATGCCTTTCGTGCGGGCTGGGGCGGCGCGGTCTGGAAGACGCTGACCACCGACCCCGTCGTGAACGTCGCTTCCCGCTACGGCGGCATCAACCTGGGCAACCAGAAGCTCATGGGCCTCAACAACATTGAGCTGATCTCCGACCGTCCCCTCGAAGACAACCTGCGGGAAATCCGTGAGGTCAAAAACGAATTTCCCGCCCACGCGATCATCGCTTCGGTGATGGTCGAATCCACCCGCGACGCCTGGCATGAAGCCATCAAACGCATCCAGGATGCCGGCGTCGATGGCTTTGAGCTTAACTTCGGCTGCCCCCACGGCATGAGCGAGCGCGGCCAGGGCTCCGCCGTCGGACAGGTCCCCGAATACTGCGAACGCATCGTCGGCTGGGCCCGCGAAGCCTCGCGTTTGCCCCTGCTGGTCAAGCTCACCCCCAACGTCACCGACATCGTCCCCATCGGCCGCGCCGCCAGGCGCGGCGGTGCCGACGGCATCTCCCTCATCAACACCCTCAACTCCATCATGGGCGTCGATATCCACTCCTATGCCCCGCGGCCCTCCGTCGGCGGCCTCGGTTCCCACGGCGGCTACTGCGGACCGGCCGTCAAGCCCATCGCCCTCCACATGCTCTCCGCTTTGGCCCACGATCCGGAAATGCACGGCATCGCCCTCTCCGGCATCGGCGGCATCAAAAGCTGGAGCGACGCCGTCGAGTTCATCCTGCTCGGCGCCACCAGCGTCCAGGTCTGCACCGCCGTCATGCACAAGGGCTTCGGCGTCGTCCAGGCCATGATCCGCGGTCTCGAAACCTATATGACCGAGAAGGGCTTCGCCTCCATCGCCGATTTCTCCGGCAAAGCCGTCGACCGCATCCGCACCTGGGGCGAGCTCAACCTCAATTACAAGGTCGTCGCGCACATCCACGAGGAAAAGTGCATCCACTGCGGTATCTGCTACGCCTCCTGCGAAGATGGCTGCTACCAGGCGATCGCCTGGGACAAAATGCCGCGCGACCAGTACGTGGCGACCTTCGGCGATCCCAAAAAAACCCGCGCCGATCAAGCCGCCCCCGCGATGGCCCTCGAAGGGATCGCCGGTAAAACCGCCGCCCCCGTCGACGTCTTCACCATCAAGACCGACACCTGCGTCGGCTGCAACATGTGCGCCCTCGCCTGCCCCGTCGACGGCTGTATCACCATGGACGAAATCCCCACCGGCCGCGAACCGATGTCCTGGATCGACTACCAGCGAAAACTCGCCGCCGGACAGGTTGAAAAAATTCAACCCAAACGCACCGGTGCCGCCCTCACCTGATCCCCAGCCGCCATTGTCTTCACGAGGGCCCCATGCTCAACCCCCGACGCACCATCGCCGAACTCAAAGAGCTCCGCACCCTCACCGGTGACGCCGACGGTGCCCAGCGCGTCGCCTTCACCCCCGCCTGGGTCAACGCCCGAAAATTCCTCACCGACAAACTCGCGCAAGTTCCCAACGTCGAAACCCACCGCGACCCCGCCGGCAACCTCTGGGCCACCCTCCGCGGCAAATCGCCACGCGCCCTGCTCATCGGCGGCCACATCGATTCCGTCCCCAACGGCGGCTGGCTCGACGGCTGCCTCAACACCCTCGCCGGCCTGGAAATCCTCCGCCGCATCGCCGATGAATTCCACGGCCAACCCCCCCTCACCCTCCGCCTCGTCGATTGGGCCGACGAAGAAGGTGCCCGCTTCGGCCGCTCGCTTTTTGGCTCCTCCGCCTTCTCCGGCTCCCTCGTCCCCGACGAAGTCCGCTCCCTCCGGGACAAATCCGGCATCTCCCTCCCCGACGCCCTCCACTCCGTCGGCCTCGACCTCGACCACGCCCTCGACGCCCGATCCGAACAAAAAGATGCCGCCGCCTACCTCGAACTGCACATCGAACAGGGCCCCGTCCTCCTCGCCAAAAACCTCCCCCTCGGCGTGGTGCTGGGCACCTTCGGCGTCGAGCGCCACCAGGTCACCTTTACCGGCCAGGCCGCCCACTCCGGCTCCACCCCCATGGCGCACCGCCGGGACGCCCTCGCCGGGGTCTCACGCCTGCATCTGGCCCTCCTCGACATCGCCAACCACCACGGC
>CALCHA010000375.1 GCA_937901265.1 uncultured Phycisphaerales bacterium | reverse complement strand
GTTTCTGTAGTATAGGGGGGCAACCGCTCCCGGGAAAAATCGCCGGGCCGGGGGATTCCGGTCGATAAGGGCAACGGCGTTGCTGGCGGGGGATGAGGCGAGAGGTGGCGTGGTGTTGCATGATTTCCTGTTGCTGTTGCTGCCGCTGTTTGTGGTGGTGGATGTGGCGGGCTCGGTGCCGGTGTTTCTGTCGCTGACGACGCCCTACACGGAGGCGGAGCGGCGCAGGATCGCCGCCCGGGCGACGGCGGTCGCCGCGGTCACGGGCGTGCTCTTCGTGGTGCTGGGGCAGGCGTTCCTCTCGTTTCTCTCGATCGGCATTGAGGATTTCCAGATCGCCGGCGGGCTGCTGCTGGTGATCCTGGCGATTCTCGACCTGCTCTCTCCCGGCAAGCCGGCGGTCGACACAATGTCGCCCTCTTTGCGCGGGGATGTGGCCATCGTTCCGCTGGCCGTGCCGCTGATCATGGGCCCGGCGACGATGACGACGTCGCTGCTCCTGGTGAACACGTTCGCCCCGCACTACACGCCCTGGCTGGGGGTTCGCTACGGCACGCTGGTGGTCGAATCGATGGTCTGCGCCGCCCTCCTGCTCAACCTGGCGCTGCTCTTCGTCGCGCTCTACTTTTCCACGCAACTCGCGGCCCTGGTGGGCAAGAACACCATGAGCGTGATCAACAAGATCGTGATGATCCTGCTGGCGGCGTTGGCGATCTCGCTGATCCGCCGGGGCATCGTGTCGATCGTGCTGGGCCTGCGCCAGGGGTAGGCGGCCAGAGGCCCGGGCGCGGTACAATAGAAAGGTGGAGAGAACGGCAGGGGTATTGAGAAGGTGCAGGGCATGACGACGCTGATGGAGCCCAGGAAGAGGGAAGGGAAGCCAGTGGTGCCCGGCGCGGCCGCGGGCGGGGTTTCTGACCGGTTGAGTTTGCCGCTGGAGCGGGTGGCCGGGCGGGCGCGTTCGTTTGCCGTGATGCGGGCGATTCTGCAGGTTCTGGTACTCATCGCCCTGGTGTGGCTGGTGGCGGGATTGACGCTGGGTTCATTTCGCCGGGTTCCGGTGCTGGCCGCGGTAGCGCTGGCGCTGGCGGCGTGGGGGCTGATCGGCTGGGTGCTGCTGCGCGTGCTGCGGCGTGTCGGCGGCCGGCGCGATCTTTCGGGCGCCGCCCGGCTGGCCGACGCGGCGATGCCGGACAATCAGGAGCGCATTTCCTCCGCGGTGGAAATTTCCCAGGATCCGGATGGTCGCTTCCGCGGATCGCCGGAGCTGGTGGCGGTTCTTTTTCGCCAGGCGGAGAAGGCCGCGGACCGGATGGATGCGGCGCAGGTGGTCTCTTCGCGCGATGTCAGCCGCTGGTTTGCGATTCTTTTTCCGGTTGGTCTGGCGTGGCTGATCGTGCTGGTGGTCGCCGGGCCGCGGATAGCGGTGGGGCTCAAGCGGGGGCTGCTGCCCTGGACGGCCTCGCAGGCGCTGCCCGGACCGGAGCTCGTGGTCACGCCGGGCGACAGCACGGTGGCGCAGGGGGAATCGGTGGAGGTGGATGTGGAGGTGAAAGCGTCGGCGGTCGAGTTGACGCCGGCCGACCAGCCGGTGGATCGCGCCGTGCTGGTGTGGCAGGATGACAGCGGCGGGGCGGCGGCGCTGCAGCGGCCGCTGGAGATGGAGCGCACGGGTCCGCGCAGTTTCCGGATGGCCTTTGACAACCTGCAGGCGGGTTTCACCTATCGCATTCAGGCGGCCGGCGAGACAGCCGGGCCTTTTTCCGTGCATGTGCAATCGCGCCCGGCGGTGGCGCGTCTGCGGGTGGACTACACCTATCCGGGCTACACGCATCTGGCCCCGCGGGTGGATGAATCGCGTGATGGCGCGATCGACGCGCTGGTGGGCACGCAGGTGAAGCTCACGCTGGACCTTTCGGAGCCGGTGAAAGACGCGCAGGTGGTGCTGGGCACGGGGGCGGCGGCGGCACCGCTGGCGCTGACGAAGCTTTCGGACACTCCGCCGCGCTACAGCACGGAAATGACGCTCAGCAAAAACGATGTGTACCGCATTCGCCTGGTGGGCGACCCGGACTTGAGCAACAAGGATGACCAGGAGCGGCCGATTACCGCCCGGCCCGACGCGCCGCCGCTGATTGCCGTGACATCGGTGGGCGGGATGCCCCCGGCAGCGCTGAAGGTGCGCCCGGATGATGTGGTCGCGGTGAAATTTACAGCCTCGGATGACTTCGGGCTGACGAAGCTGGAGGGGCTGGCGCAGGTGGATGACTCCTTGCCGACAGTGGTGCGTTTGCCGCTGACGTTGGAGGAGCGCAAGCAGGAGGGGACCTGGCGGGTGGCGATGGGCGAGTTACTGCGGATACTTCCGCCGGGGGCAAACCCGCAGCATGTGGTTCTGCAGATTCGCGCCACGGATAACCGCGATCCCGATCCGCAGGTCACGACGTCGCCGGGGCTGGAGCTGGCGATCGACGCCGGGGTGACGCCGCTGGCGCAGCGGCAGGACAATCAGGCCGCCAAAGAGCTTGGGGCGGCGGTCAGGGAGGCAGAGCAGGCGCTGGAACAAGCGCGGCAGGCGGAAGCGGCGGTGCAGGCGGCGGGCGACAAGCCGCTGTCGGCCGCGGAGAAGCAGACGGCCGCGGTGGCGCAGCAGCAACTGGCCGATGCCCGCCAGAAGCTCAACGACGCGGCGGCGGCGGCGGCCGGTACGCGCCTCGCTGAGCAGGCCAAAGAGGTGCAGTCCATTGCCCAGGGCCCCCTGAAGCAGGGGGAGGAAAACGCCGCGAAAGCCAGTCTGGCGGCCGATCAGCCGGCGGCACGGAATTCCAGCGCCGCCGACAGCCAGAAAAGCATCGCCGAGGCCCAGTCCCGCCTGAACAAAGTGGCGCAGTCACTCGGTGAACAGGTCAAGGACCAGCCGCTGGCCCATGCGCTCGACGACCTCGCCAAGCGGCAGCAGGAATTGGCCGACGCCCTGGCCGCCCATCCGCACGATCCCGCTCTTGAAGCGCAGCAGAAGCAGTTGCAGAAGGAGCTGGAGAAGGTCATCAAGGAGCATCCGGAACTTCAGCAAACGGCCGCCGCGGGAAAGCAGCAGGGGGTCGACGCCCTGGCCCAGCAGGTGCGGCAACTGGCGGAATCGCAGGATGCGGTGAACGATGCGGTACGTTCGCGGGCGGATGCGGCCAAGGGAGGCGGGCAGGGTGGAGATCTGGCCAAACAGCAGCAGGCGCTGAATCGCGACATCGGGCAGTTCGCGCAGCAGCAGGGCTCGGCCCTGCGCGGGGCCGACACCCTGACGCCCGATGACAAGGCCCTTGCGCCCATCGTGAAGGATCTGGCGGACAATCATCTGGAGGATGCGGCCGCGGCGCAGAAGCGGGCGGCTGAGCAACTGGATCAGGCGGCGGGGAAACTGGACCGCAGCGGCGGGGCGAACGCGGCGGCGAAACAGGCGGCCGCCCTGCAGCAGCAGTTGCAAAAGCTGTCCCAGGAGATTCAGCAGGCCCAGACGAATCACAACCCCCCCACCCGGCCCTCGGACCCGGCGAATCAGACGGCCCGCGCGCTGGCGGAGGATGTGAAGCGGGCGGCACAGGGGTTGGCGCAGCATCCCGCGGCGCGAGCAGGGGCGGCGGCGGCGTCCAAGGCTGCCGATGCCGCACGCACGGCGGCGAGTCAGGGCAATGCCAAGGGGGCGCAGCAGGAGTTGTCGAACGCTGCGTCGCGGCTGGCGGAGGCGGCGCGGGCGGCTGGCGGATCGCCGGAAGCGGGAGAGGCGGCGGATGAGGCGAAGTCGCTGGCTCAGCGGCAGGGAGCGCTGGCGGAGCAGACCGCCGCGCAGGCCGCCGCCGCCGCCGATGCGCGGTCTGCCGCGGCGCATCCGAGCGAGGCAGCCAAAACGCAGCAGGAGCACGCGAGCCAGATCGACCAGGCAGCGCAGCAAGCGGAGTCGTTGCAACAGGGCAGCCAGGGGGCAGCGCCCGACCTCGCCGCGAAGATCGGCAAAGCCGCACAGGCCCTCAAGAGCGCTGCCCAGGAGGAGCGTGCCGCGGCGGCGGCCACGGGCGCGAACGATCCGGCCACCGCCGCCAGTCGGCAGCAGCGCTCGGCGGACGCGCTGGGGCAGGCGGAGGAGGCGCTGACGGGGCAGCGTACGCCGCGGCCGCAGGGTTCGCCGCAGCAGCAGGACTCTCAGGGAGGTTCGTCGCAGCAGCAGGCCCGGGGGCAGCCCGCTGGGCAACCGGGTGGGAAGCCGGGAGAGCAGGCGAGAGGCCCCTCGGCGAGCGGAGCCGGGAAGCAGCCGGGCGATTCGGGACAGCAAGGGAAGGGTGCGAGCCAACAAACGGCCAGCGGAGCGGGGCAGCCTGGTGAGGGGCAGCCTGGTGAGGGGCAGCCGGGAGCGGGGCAACCTGGTGCGGGGCAACCCGGAGGCAGCGCCTCCGGTGGAAACGCGCCGGGCGGGGCGGAGGGCGCGACCGCCGATGCAGGCAACGATCCCGCCGGGCTGGCGCGCGCGGTCCAGGCCGCGCGCGAGGCACAATCGCGTGCCGGCGACGGAAACCCCGCAGCTGCACGCGAGGCCGCACGGCAACTCGCGCAGGCCGCCCAAGCACTCTCCCCCAGCGGCGGCTCCTCCGGCCCATCGTCGGCCATGGCGGGCTCCACGCCGCCGGGCGGCGGAACCGCGGGGCAGCCCGGCGTTTTGCCCGCCAACGGTCGCGGCAACGATGGCAGCGGCCGCGGGCCCGGCGTGGGGCCGGCGACGCCCGCTGCCGCCGCCGACGTTCCGCAGGCCGTCCAGGACATCGGGGTCGCCCCCTCCGACTGGGCGAAGCTTCCCGCGGCGATGCAGGACCAACTGCTCCACGCGGCGCAGCAGGGCGGTCCGCCATCGTACCGGGACATGATCAAGAACTATTACAACCGAATCGCGCGGCTTCAGGCCGAGAACGGAACGCCGTGATGCTGCGGAACAACATCGTCGCCGTCGCACTGGGCACGACGCTTGTGCTCACGCTCGCCGCGCGGGCGCCGGCTGCGGATGAGGAACCGGTGGCTCCGGCGGTGCAAGGGGCTGTGGACAAGGGGCTGGAGTGGCTGGCGAAGAATCAGGATCGCTCCTCGGGTATGTGGGCGACACCGGACGCGAACGGGGCCTCCGTGGCGATCACCAGCCTCGCCGTCATGGCCTTCATGGCACGCGGCCACACGCCCGGCCAGGGGCCCTACGGCGAGAACATCAACAAGGCGATCGACTACGTGCTGCGAAGCCAGCTGCCCAACGGCGTGCTTTGTTCGCGGGACATGTCGAACCACACCATGTATGAGCATGGCATCGCCACGGTCATGCTCTGCGAGGCGTGCGGGATGCTCGACGACAAGCGGCAGGAGCAAACCCGCGCCGCCATCGCCAAGGCCGTGCGGGTGATCCTCACCGCCCAGCGCGTGCCCAAAAGCGCCGGCAATGCGGGCGGCTGGCGCTATGAGCCCACCGCCAATGATTCGGATATTTCCGTCACCGGATGGCAGCTCATGGCGCTTCGCGGGGCGGCCAACGCCGGCGCCGATATCCCTGCCGCGAGCATCCAGGCCGGCATCGCGTACATCAAACGTCGCGCGAATTCTGATGGGGGTTTCAGTTACACCGGCAATGATGAGGGCGGCAGCAACCCGGCACGCACCGGCACCGGCGTGCTCGCCCTTGAACTCCTCGGCCAGCATGGAGCCAAACAATCCCTGGGCGGCGGCGACTACCTCCTCGCCCATCCGCCCGGCAGCGCCGCGATGGAAAACTACTTCTACAGCGTCTACTACTGCTCGCAGGCGGCGTATCAACTCGGCGGCAAGTATTGGGAGCTGCTCGGCCCCACCATCCGCGATTCGCTGATCCACCGTCAGCAACGCGACGGGTCCTGGACCCTGGATTCCGGCCAAACCGTCGAACGGGCGGGCGGAACCGCCTACGCCACGTCGATGGCCCTGCTCGCGCTGGCGGTCCCTTACCGCTACCTTCCGATCTATCAACGGTGACGGGTCAACGCTGAGCGGTCCACACCTCTCGCCGCATGACGCACGCCCCCGGCGATGCTACCCTTTGCTCGATGAACACGACGATGCACGCACTGCCTCTCACCCGCGCCGCCCTCCAGCAAGGCATGGACGACGGCCTTCACGCCGGCGCCCAGCTCTTCGCCACCCTCCAGGGTGCGCCGGCCGCAGACCTTTCTCTGGGCCTGGCGCGGCCCACGGACAGCCCCCCCACCGCCATGCGTTCCGATACCCTCATGCTCTGGCTCTCGGCGGGTAAGCCGGCGACGGCCGCGGCTATCGGCATGCTCGTCGATCGCGGCCTGCTGGCCTTTGATGACCTCGTCGCGCGGCACCTCCCGGAGTTCGGGCAGAACGGCAAGGATGTCATCACGGTGCGACATCTGCTGACGCACACGGCGGGAATCCGCGGCCTCGATACCGCCTACCCTTTCGCCACGTGGGAGGAGACGCTGGCAAAGATTTTTGCCATGCGCCTGGAGCGCGACTGGATCCCCGGACAACGCGCCGGTTATCACACCCACACCACCTGGTATGTGCTCGGTGAGCTGATCAACCGGCTGACGGGGGTGGCGCACGATCGCTGGATCCACGAGCATTTGTTCGAGCCGCTGGGGATGCGCGATACCTGGCTGGCGCTCACGCCGGAGCGCTACCGGGAGTATGGCGTGCGGATCGGGACGCTGATGAACACGGCTGTCTCGCCGCCGGTGCCGATGATGAACCTGGACACGGAACTGGGCGCGTCGCGTCCGCGTCCCTCGGGGTCCTGTCGTGGGCCGGCGCGGGATCTCGTGCGCCTTTATGAGATGCTCCGCCGCGGTGGGGAGCTGGAGGGCGTGCGGATCCTGCGCGACGAGACGGCGCGGCTGATGACTTCGCGGCAGCGCGTGGGCATGCTCGATGCGACCTTTCGCCAGATCATCGACTGGGGGCTGGGCGTCATCCTGAATTCTTCGCATTATGGTCCCGGGATCCCCTATCAGTTTGGCCCGGACGCATCGCGGGAGACGTTCGGCCACGGCGGGTCGCAGTCCTCCACCGGGTTTTGTGATCCGGCGCGCGGGCTGGCGGCGGCGCTGGTGTTCAATGGATGTCCCGGCGAGGCGGCCCACGATCGCCGCTTGCGCGCGGTGCTTCAAGCCCTTTATGCCGATCTTTTTCCCGAGGTGACTCGTGGCTGACCTGTTCGATCCGGCGTTCCTGAAAAAGCTGGAAACGCTCACCCTCGTCGCCCGGCAGCTGTTCCGCGGCGGGGATCGCGGCGAGCGCCGTTCCACGGCGCATGGCGCGTCCGTCGAGTTCGCGGACTTCCGCCCCTATGTGCAGGGGGACGACTTCCGGCGCATCGACTGGAACGCGTACGCCAAGTTTGAATCGCTGATGCTTCGACTCTTCGTCGAAGAGCAGGAACTTGCGGTTCACCTGCTGCTGGATTGCTCCGCGTCGATGGACTTCGGCAATCCGCTGAAGTTCGATTTTTCGCGGCGGCTGGCCGCGGCACTGGCGTACATCGCGCTGGCCAACACCGACAAAGTCACCTTCACGCCCCTCGCGATCGACACCGAGAGCGACACCTTTTTAGGGGCACCCTCGGGCACGATGCGGGGCAAGCCGGGCATCCTGCGGCTGATGGACAACCTCTCCACGCTGCGGCCCCAGGGACGCACGGATCTCAATACGTCGCTGTCTCGCTTCACCTTGCGTACGCGCCGCGCCGGGCTGGTCATCGTGATTTCTGATTTTCTTTCAGAGCCCGGCTACGAAGAGGGGATCAAGCGGCTGCGTTATGCGCGGCACGAAGTGGTGATGGCGCAGGTGCTCTCACCGCAGGAGTTGAAGCCTGAATTGCTGGGGGATGTGCGTCTGGTGGATGCGGAGACGGAGGCGGGCGTGGATGTTTCCGCGAACCGCGCCACGCTGCAGGCTTACGCGAAGCGCCTTGGCGTGTTTCTGTCTGATATTCAATCGTTTGCCCATAAACACTCGTGTTCATATCTTTTGGCGAACACAGGAACGCCATTTGAAGAGCTCGTGCTGAGGCAGTTTCGCACGCTTGGGCTGGCCCGATGAGCGGTGTTGGAAGGTACGCCAAAATGTCGCTATCGGAAAAATAATCTTCACGAAGCGCACGCAAATAGATTTTTTCCATTGACAAATTTTTGGAAGAGACCACAATCTGTTGCATCGGATTCGTTTTCTTCATTCTACCCATAGAAAGGGGGTGATAACGATGCCGACGACGAAGAAAGCCGCCAAGAAACCTGCCGCAAAGAAGGCAACGGCCAAAAAGGCCACCAGCAAAGCCAAGAAGAAGTAACTTTTTGGCAATCGCGACGGCGGTCGCGATCCTGACTCAAACCCGCAGCATGGATGGCTGCGGGTTTTTTGTTTTTGCCCCGAAGGCATCCGAGGAGCCCTCCCACGATCACCCTCCGCGTCACAAACGTCCGCGCGTGTTCGAGATTCCACCTCTTACTCATCTACGTCGCGCGGCACCCTCGGGTATCATCAGAGACACGCACAGGAGGGCCATCGATCATGCGCTTCGCCACCGTCTGGACCCTGCTCCTCGCCGCGGCCACTTCCGGCCTCGCGGCGGAAATATCTCCCCCCCGCCCACTCGCCCCTGCCACCCTGCCCGCCCAGGATCCGCACGCCGCCGCGCTCTATGCCGAGGCCGTCCGCTGGCAGGGCGGCGACGGCGGCGACTCGCCCATCGACCTGCCCAGGGCCGACGCGCTCCTCCGCCAGGCTGCGGCGCTGGGCGACACCGAGGCCATGGATCGCCTCGGCGACATGAGCCGCGACGGGGAAGGGGGCGCCAACGTCGACTGGGATCAGGCCAGGGCCTGGTACGAAAAAGAGGCGGCCGCCGGCGGGGCGTGGGGCATGTTTTCGCTGGCCGAGTTCTATCGGCTGGGCCAGGGCGTCGAGAAAAATCCAGACCTCGCCGAGCGCTGGGCACAAAAAGCCTTCGCTGCCGCCACCGCGGGCGCGGCGCGTGGCGAGCTCAAATCCATCGACTGCCTCGCCTGGTGCTACGCGCAGGGCGTCGGCACCACGCCCGATGTCGCGCAACAGACACGCCTTCTTACAAAGGCCGCCGCCGCCGGATATCCCTCCGCCATGGTCGGTCTTGCCTCGACATTGAATCAGCAGGGCAACGGCGAGACCCCGGAAGTCCTTCGGCTCATGACCGAAGCCGCCAACAAAGGCATCGCCTCCGCGGCGGCGGAAATCGGCTTGTGGTACCTGGAGGGTGCACAGGGATTGCCTGACGATCCCGACAAAGGTCTCAAGTGGCTCGCCCGCTCCGCCGACATGGGCCGCACGCGCAGCATGCAATTGCTCGGCACGCTCTATCTCCGCGGCCAGTTTCTCGACAAGAATGAAAAGCAGGCGGTCCTGTGGTTCACCCGCGGGGCGGAGAAGCAGGACCCGGCCTCCATGCGCGACCTCGCGGCCTGCTATGAGGATGGCGTCGGCGTCGACCAGGATTACGCCCTGGCCGCGAAGTGGTATCAGCGGGCGGCCGACAAGAACGATCCCGCGTCGATGCTCGAACTCGCCAAGCTTTATGAACTGGGCACCGGCGTGAACGCGGATGCGGCCCAGGCCAGGAAGTGGTACGAGCAGGCGGCCCAGCACGGAAGCGCGGACGCCCAGGCGTGGGTGGCGGCTCAGGCAAAGTAGAGGGTTCGCACGTCCAGCGGCCGGCCTCGCAAGGATGCGACCATTTTTGCTTTGGGCATTCCCTTTTGCCGGGGCGCAAGAGGCGGTATACTCTCCGATCTTGGAATTGGGCCGACGGTGAATCCCATGGTGGCGTTCTGTAGCGCTGCTCGCCGCAGGGTCCGTGTGGAGGTGCCGTCATGGCCGAGCATACCCGTCAGTATGAAGCTCTTTTTGTGTTGAATGCCCCCTACGCCACGGGGTCCTGGGAAACCGCCCGCGGCGAAGTGGAGCACGTGCTGCATCGCGCAAACGCGGAAATCGTCGAACTGCGCAAGTGGGATGAACGCCGCCTTGCCTACGAAATCGGCGGCCAGAAGCGTGGCGTCTACATTTTGGCCTTCTTCAAGTGCGAAGGAACCAAGGTTGCGGGCATCGAGCGCGACGTGCAGCTTTCGGAAAACATCCTCCGCTGCATCGTCCTGAAGGCCGACCATCTTGCCAAGAAGGACATCGAGGCCATGCAGCCGCAGCAGCCGGTGGCCGACGAGCATGACACCCGCGCCTTCCGTCGCGCCGGTGCGGGCTCGACCTTCCCCCCGCGGGAGCGCACCCCTGCTCCGCAGACGATGGAAGAGGCGTCCGACGAGCTGCTGGACAAAGTCTGATCGAAACAGGGCACGGCCGGGGGAACTTGCGATAGAATGCACATGCCGGGGCTGTCAGGAGATGGCCCCGGCTGTATTTTGATAAGCGGATGATCCGCCGGGCACAGGCCAGGGATAGCGTGCCGGCGATAATGCGAGGAGTGTGTTGCGATGGCCAATCTGAACAAAGTGATGCTGATGGGCAACATCACCCGCGATCTCGAGCTCTCTTATTTGCCCAGCCAGACGGCTGTGTGTGACTTCGGGCTCGCGATCAACCGCAATTGGACCGGGCAGGATGGGGTCAAGAAGGAAGAAGTGACCTTCGTGGACTGCTCCTGCTTCGGCAAGACCGCGGAAATTCTGTCCAAATATAAGAAGAAGGGCGACCCGCTCTTCGTCGAAGGCCGCCTCAAGCTCGATCAGTGGGAAGCGCAGGATGGATCGAAACGCAGCAAGATGCGGGTGATCGTCGAAAACTTCCAGTTCCTGAACCGCGCCGGTGGGCCGGGCGGTGGGCCGGGGGCAGGCCAGGGTGGTGGGGGGGAGGAATATGCCGGCGAACCTGGTGGTGGCGGCGGCGGCGGGGGCGGCGGCGGCGGCTATTCCCAGCGGCAGGCCCCGCGCACGGGACAGCAGGGCTATCGCCAGGGCGGGCGCCCCGGGATGAACAATGCCCCCGGAGGCCCTCCGGCCCGGCAGTCGCCCTCACCAGCACCCAACTACGATGTCGGCGACTCCATCCCCGCCGACGACAACCCCCCCATCGCTAACGATGACATTCCGTTCTGATCTGAACGGCTCTTCCTTGATCCCCGTTCGTGCGAACGCGGCACCGGGCACGTTGTCACCAACTGTGCCGCCGGACACGCGGGGTGAGTTTTTCTAACGTGCCCGAAAGGAACCCCCATGAAAGTTCTCCTGACCCAGACCATTGAGCGCACCGGCATCGTCGGTGAAGTGCTGGAAGTCTCCGATGGTTTTGCCCGCAATTTCCTCCTGCCCAAGGGGCTGGCCATCCAGCCGACGGCCGGCAATATCCAGCGCCTCGAATCGGCCAAAAAGGAATATGAAGCCAAGCTCGTCAAGATCCGCGAAGATCGCGAGAAGCTGCTCGCGGCCTTGCAGGGCGTCGAAGTCAGCCTCATCCGCAACGCCAACGAGGAAGGCCACCTGTTCGGCTCCGTCAGCCGCCGCGACATTGCCGAGGAACTGCAGAAACTCGGGCACATGGTGGACGCGGAGGACGTCAAGCTCGACGAGCCGATCCGCCGCATCGACACCTTCACGGTCTCGGTTGCTCTGGCCTTGGATCTTCGCACCGACATCAAGGTGTGGGTCATGCCCGAGAAAAAAGAAGGCGAGCAGGCCGCCGCCGCACAAGGCCACCACGAAGCGGGCGCATCCGAGGATGCCGCCGCTTCGGAGGAAGCGCAGGCCGACGAACAGGACGCCTGATCGCCTCAAGCCAGCCCCGCCCACTCATGCAATCACCAGGAACGCCGCCCGCAAGGACGGCGTTCTTTTTTTGTGTCCAAGCATCGAGTCCGGGCATCG
>CALCHA010000374.1 GCA_937901265.1 uncultured Phycisphaerales bacterium | reverse complement strand
TGGGCGGTGTGGCCTTCCTGCCAGAGGAATTCGGCGGTCCGCAGAAAGAGACGGGTGCGCATTTCCCAGCGCATGACGTTGCACCACTGGTTGATAAGGATGGGCAGGTCGCGGTAGGACTGCAGCCACTCGGCGTACATGTGGCCGATGATGGTTTCGGAGGTGGGGCGAATGACGAGGGGTTCCTCAAGCTCGCCGGCGGGACGGAGCTTTCCGGTGGCGTCCTTCTGCAGTTTGGAGTGGGTGACGATGGCGCATTCCATGGCGAAGCCTTCGACGTGTTCGGCTTCCTTGGTGAGGAAGGATTGCGGGATGAGCAGCGGGAAGTAGGCGTTGACGTGGCCGGTCTCTTTGAAGCGGCGGTCGAGGTCGCGCTGGATGGCTTCCCAGATGGCAAAGCCGTTGGGGCGGATGACCATGCAGCCTTTGACAGGGGAGTAGTCAGCGAGCTGCGCGGCGGCGATGACATCGAGATACCACTGGTTGTAATCCGCGGCGCGAGTTTTGATATTTTTGGCCATGAGGTCCTGCTCGGGTTGTGAAAGTCGTCGAGCGACCGTTGTACGCGGGGGCGCGGCGCGACGCAAGCCGGGGCGGGCGAACGCGGCGGTGCAGGGGATAGAGTTACGGGGTGCCGATGAGGATTCCCAGGAGGGCCACATCGTCGTCGCTGGCGAGGGGGCCGCTCCAGCTTGCCGAGACCAGGTCCGACGCGCGGTGGCGCAGCACGTTGATGCGCCAGGCGGGCGGGGCTCCGGCGGGGGCGGCGGGGTCGTCGACCCACTTGCGGGGGATGGCGGCTTCGACGGTGTAGCCGCGGACGCGCCCGTCAGTCTTGTCGATGACGATGCCGTAGCTGATTCCGGTAACGGCCTCGGGCTGCGACCAGCGTACGGGGGCTCCATCGCCCGAGGTCCGGGTGGTGCGGACGAGGAGCACGCCGCCGGGCTTGAAGGCCACGTCGTAGATGGTGCCGGGCGCGCCGTTGCCGGTGCTCAGCGAGGCGAGCTGGACCTGCAGGCCGTCGCTCCCCCACCAGCGTTGCGCGCCGGCGGGCCCCTGGGCGGGCCACTCGGTGTTGCGTTCGTCGGTGACAGTGTCCTGCGGGCATCGGGCGAGCAGGTAGAGATAGTCGGCATCGTAGGTCCACTGCAGGGTGGCGGGGCGGGCCTCGTGGCGCACCGTGCCGGCCAGCAGCTCGGGGCGTGTGAGGTAGCGTGTGCCGACGTTCATCGGACCATAGACCGTGCCGGGGCGTGCGGGGAGCCAGTCCTCGCCAAGGCCATCAATTTTCGGGGGGGCTTTGACGGCCAAAGCGCGCAGAATTGGCAGATTCACGGGGAAGCGGAGCACGGCACCGCCGGTTTTTTCAGTGACGGCCACCACGGAGGGCTCCAGCGTGATGAGCGAATCGAGGTGCCCGGCAACGGGCAGGAGAACGCGCCGCACGCCATGAGCCACGATGGTGCCATCGGGCGTTTCCGCCGGGGGAAGGCCCGGGCGATCGGGGACGAATTTCAAATCGCCCGGGAGCACCTCGATATCGCTTTGGGTTTCCACCGCCATGCCCACCGGGTTCTCCGCGTGGAGCAACATGGCCATGTCCAGGACGGGGCCATCGCCGCCCGGACGGAGGTTAAAGCGGTAGCCGGAAATGCGTGCGACTGGGCGATGCACCTGTGCGAGCCAGAGCTTGGTGGCGAGGTAAAGAGGATCGTTGGAGGAAAAGGAAACGCGATGGCCGGGGTCATTGGAGAGGATCAGCTTCTGCAGCATGCCCTGGACGGCGTCCCAGATGGTTTTATCGGTTGGCCAGCCGGCGTAGAGGTAGCCCGGCGCGGCGGCGGGCAAAACGGCACCGGGCGGCGGGGCCGCCGAGAGGCCGGTGCGCCCGACCAACCCGCCGAGCACCTCGCTGACGATCACGGGATCGGTGCGATGTTCGAGGAGGCCGAGGAGGTCGGTGTCCTCGATGCCCTGACTGAGCGCGGTGAGGCGCAGGGTGGGGAGGATGGCGCGCGGCTGCGGCTCCGAGAGGGCTTTGTCTTTGTCTTTGTCGGTTTGCGGGGCGGGGAGCGGTGCGTCGTTGAGCGCGACCAGCAGCGGCCGCCGGGAATCATCGAAGGAGGCGGCCGTCACGGTCTGGCGTAATTGCGCTGCGCCAGCCACCGCGCGTCGCCAGACAAATCCCTTGACGCCACGACCTGCGCACATCCAGGGCCACTCGCGCACGCTCTGCTCGGTCGCAAGCAATCCGGCGGGCGGAAGTCGCGGATCGCTGTCATCGACCACCCAGAGGCGGCTGTGATCGATGGCGGCATCGGGGGTGGTGACGGCGAGCATGTCGCGGCTGAGGTGAAGCTGCATGGTCTGGGCGATGGCGAGCTGGAGCGCGGGATCGCGGGCCTCATCGCCGAGGGGCTCGACCATCGCCGGATGCATGAACACCGGTGTCGCGACCCAGCCTTTTTCAGAAAAGTGTTCGACGCAGGCGGCCATATATTGGCGGAGCTGGGTGGGGGTATCGCGAATGCGTCGGGGCGGAATGGGGGCGAGCCAGGTCTGCAGCGGGAGGCGATCGGCGAAGGCGGTCCCATCCATATAAGGTTGCATGAGGCGATCGTACGCATCCCAATCGAGCGAAACGCGTCCGACCTCATCGACGCGCACGCGCGGGCCGACGTCTTCGACAAAGAGGGCGATGCCGTCCCGTTTGGCGGTTTGCACGAGGAGATCCAGTTGCTGGACCGCGGCGTGGTCGGCGGGATCGGCGCGATCGAGATAGATGGCGTTGAGGGGCCCAAAGCTTTCGGGAAAGATGCGGGTCAGGTCGTCGGTGTTGGTGGTGGCGACGCAGAGGATGCGCGGCTCGGTCGGCAGCGCGATGTCGGGGACGTCGATCTCGAGCGTCTTGCTGAGGACGTCGGCAGCTTTGGGGCCCTGAACGGTGAGGGTGAAATCGTACGTCCCGGTGTCCTGGGCGGGGGGAACGTCGACGCGCAGGTAGACCGGCGCGGGCTCGGCGAGGGTGAAGCGGCGGGAAGTGGCGACCTGCTCGCCGGGAATGGGCACGAGGTAGGAGCCGCTGTCGGTGGCAATGCCCGGGCGGCCGGTGAGCTGGTCGACGGAGGGGCCGGTGGCGGTGCCGCGGAGGATGTGTGCGGAGAAAGCGGAGAAGGCGTCGAGGGGGAGGGTTCCGTCGGAGGCGATGTCGAGGGTCATTCCGGGGACGAATTGCGGGAGGTCGAGCTTCACGTAGACGGATTGACGGCGGCAGGCATGGAGGAGGATGGCGGGGAGATCGGCATGGCGGGTGGTGGCGGTGGCGCTGGGCGAGGTGGCCGACGGGGCGGAGGAACAGCCGGCGAGGGCGGTCAGGGCGGCGACGAGCAGGAGGGGGTGAATCCTGGGCATGAAGATCTTCCAAGCTAAAAACGGTGCTGCGGGAGGCCGGGGGTTGCACAAAAGTTAAGCAATAAGAAACGCAGGCAGCGGCGGGGATGATGAAGTATGCAGCAACCGGGAGTCAAAGGGCCGCGAGATTGTCGGGGGAAA
>CALCHA010000373.1 GCA_937901265.1 uncultured Phycisphaerales bacterium | reverse complement strand
GACGAAAAACGCCCCAAGGCCGCAGAAGAGGGTGAGGGTGAGGAGGTTCGACATGCTGCACAGTGTAGGTCATTGCGGCGGATTTTTCATGCCAATCAAGAGCAGGGCGATGCATCCCAGCAGGGTTGCGGTGGCGGCGATCTGAAGGAGCATCAGCCCCCGCTGCAGCAGCTGCAGCAGGACGCGGCGCCCCGCCCGCCGCGCCGCGTCGAGGGCCCGGTTGACGTCGAGCAGGGCGAAGCTCGCCACGGTGAGGGCGACGGCGCTGACGAGAATTTCTCCCCGAAGAAAGAGGATACGCTGATCGCGCATAACCAGCAGCGCCGACGCCACGGCAACCATCACCAAAGTCGCCGCGAGCAGCACGTGACACCGCAGACTCAGTCGCTCCGCCACTATTCACCGCCGCTTCACTGCCTGCACCGGTTTAATGTCGGCGTCCGACACCGTCGGTGCCAACTCGCCACGTTCGACCCGGGCCTTTTCTTCCGCTGCCCATGCCGGCAGGTCTTTCTTGTGCATCCACAGAGGCATCGGCGTGCGGAGCCCCTTTTCGTGCAGCTCGAGGAACTCCACCACGGTGTCCTCTCGCGTGTAGCCCGAGAGGTCATGCAGGCGGCCCATGTGGATGCATTCGGTTGGGCAGGGCTCGGTACACAGCGCACAAAACATGCATTTGGAATAATCAATGGCAAAACGGTGCAGCTTGGCGTTCTTCCCGCGGCCGCTGTAATCGATGTAGATACAGTCCACGGGGCAGGCCTTGGCACAAAGGTCGCAGGCGATGCACTTGTCCGCTTCAAATTCGTGGATGCCGCGGTAGCGCGGGGCAAAGTCGATTTTCTGCTCGGGGTACTGGATCGTCACCGTCCTGGAGAAACAGTAGCGCAGCGTGATCGACATGCCCACGGCCAGCGATTTCACGGTCTGAAAGATGTCTGCAAAATATCCAATTCGCGGAGGGCCCGACATTTCTGCTGCACCTGTGAAAAAAAGCGATCAGGCGCCATTATAGGGACGAGCCGGCAGTTGGCGAGGGCCGGCGCGGAGGCTACGATCATGGCATGTCCACGCACGCCCAGCTCGCTGCCTCGCTCTCCATTGATGCCCTTGGCCCGGACGCCCGCGCTGCTTTTGAGGTTGCCTCTGAGGCGGGATACCGCGGCATTGCCTTCGCGACCAACCATGCGGAGCTCACGCCGGAATCCCTCGGTGAATCGGGACGCCGCCATCTGAAGACGCTGCTGCGTTCGCGACGTCTGGCAGTCGAAGTTCTGCGCGCGGCAGCCCCCCGCGCCGGAATCACCGATCCCGCGACGATCGACCGCACCGTCGCCAA
This sequence comes from uncultured Phycisphaerales bacterium, assembly GCA_937901265.1. Classification (GTDB taxonomy): domain Bacteria; phylum Planctomycetota; class Phycisphaerae; order WQYP01; family WQYP01; genus CALCHA01. The sequence continues at coordinate 8,766 of CALCHA010000373.1, read as the reverse complement.
TGTGCGTCGCGCCATTGAGCTGGCGCACGCCCTGGCCGTGCCGACGGTGTCGGTGAATCTGGGGCCCGTGGGGAGCAATCCCGCGGAAGCCGCCGCTTTGCGCGAACTGGCCGATCTCGCCGATCGCGCGGGCATTACGCTCGCGTGTTCTGGTGAAACGGCAGCCGGTCTTGAGGGGCTGCTGAAAGAAGTTGCATTTCATTGTGCGCGCGGCAACCTCGACACCGGGCGTCTCATCGCGGCGGGGGAGGACCCGCTCAAGGTCGCCGAGCAACTCGCCGGGCGTCTCGGGGAATTTACTGCGGCTGACGCCGTCCGCGCGGGCAAGGCCGTGCGCGGCACGTACCTGGGCGAAGGGCAGCTGCCGCTGCCCGAACTGCTGGAAATTCTCGATGAAACCGGTTTTCAAGGCCCGACGGTGGTGGACGTGCGGGACCTCGCCGACCCCGCCGCCGCCGCACGCCATGCGGCCAATGTGCTACGCAAAGCGTGGGATGCGGTGCGCCGATGAATTGGCGTCGCGAACGCCACGCGGTCGCCGCGTCCACCAACCAACTGGCACTTGATCGGATTTCCGCCGCGTTGGCTTGCGGCGAATCGCTGCACGGGCTGGTCATCGTCGCGGAACGCCAGACGGCCGGACGCGGTCAGCATGGACGGACGTGGGAAAGCCCTCCCGGCGGCCTCTATCTGTCGGCGGTGATTGACCAGGTGCACGAAAGCAACCGCCCGCGCCTCTCCCTGCTGGCGGGTGCGGCCGTCGCCATCGCGCTTGATCGGCTCGGCGTCGGGGGCGCGGGAATATGGTGGCCCAACGACATCGTGATCGGTGAGAAAAAAATTGCCGGGATCCTGTGTGAATCGGGTGCCTTGGGCGGCGCTTGGGCGGGGATTATCGGGGTGGGGATCAACGTGGAGACAGTGCTTGAGGATCTTCCGGAAAGCCTGCGAACCCGCGCCACTTCCCTGCGCGCTGCAGGTGTGGAGCTGAGCGTCGCCACGGTCGAGGAGGCGCTGCTGGTTGCCCTTGGCGAGTTGCTTGATAAACCCTTTTCCGCGGTCTTGCGACAGGTCCGCAAGCGCAACGCGCTCGCGGGAAAATCCATCTTGGTGCGGCAGGGGGATCAGACCCTTCATGCCGTCGCCAACGGCATCGGCGAGGAGGGTGAACTGCTCATCACGGTCGAGGGCATGACGCGCCCGATCCGCGACGGCACCCTGATCGAAGTCGAAGGGCGCCGCCTGCGCGATTAGGTGGGCACGCTTCCCATGCGTACGGCGGGCTCGGCGGCGCTCTTGGACCAGCCCTCAGCCGCGAGGTCGCACAACCTGAGGACCGCCTGGAGCCGATCGTCTTCACCGACGGCACCCAGCGTGATCTTGAGGGCCCGCCGCCCCCAGCCGAGCATCGGCTTGACGAATTCGGGCAGGTCCTTGGATTCACTGGTGACGCGTTCGATTTCGATGGTGATGTGTTCCTGGCCGACGACGGCGTGGGCTTTTTCGCCCTCGGGCGCGGCGAGCAATATGCCGCGTGCCACCGCCGCATCGAGGACATCGGGGGTGTAGAGATAGATGCTGCCTTTGCGTGGGTCATCAAGGGTAAACATCTGCTGCCGGTACTTTCCGTCGGCGATGTAGAACCGCAGGACGTGCTGTCCGGAGGCCTCGATGGCATGCCCGGCGAGCTTGGCGAGTGTGGAGGCCACGCGTTTCCACTGGCGTCCGAACCCGATTTCCGCGTTGCCCGAGCAGGCTTCGACGTGAGCCTCGACCGAAGTGAGCGACTTGCGGCTTAGCCGCGAGAGGAAGGATTCATACGGGTCCACCAGGGCGACGCTGGGTTGCACGGGCGGCGTGACGGTCGGTTTCATAGGGGGCCTCGCGGATTTCGACGGATCGTGCCGGCGACACACTCTTTGCCAAACGATCGCAGGAGGCGAAGGAACAGCCCGCGGAATGCAGGCCATCAGAAATGGCAATGGGTATTATAGCACAGCTGGCGCGCCACGCGGCGGCGAATCCCGCAAGTTCGTGTCATCGGGTCGCCACCCCCCAATTTCCTCCGCCCCGTCGCGTGCCGTTTGACGCCGCACGTCGGCCGTTTTAGCATCGACGTTCATCAAGTCACTTTCACGAATTCTGGGCGAGGAGCACGTCATGTCGGGCATTTATTCAGACATCACCAAAACCATGGGCAACACGCCACTCGTCAAGATCAACCGCATCGTGCCGGCGGGCGGGGCGACGGTGCTGGCAAAGTGTGAATATTTTAATCCGCTGGGGTCGGTGAAGGACCGCATCGGCGTGGCCATGATCGAGGCCGGCGAAAAGGCAGGCAAGATCAACGCGGGCACCCACGTCTTTGAAGCGACCTCGGGCAACACGGGCATCGCGCTGGCGTTTGTCTGCGCCGCCAAGGGCTACAAGCTGACCCTCACCATGCCCGAGACGATGTCCATTGAACGCCGCCGCCTGTTGCGAATTCTCGGAGCCAATCTGGTCCTCACGCCCGGCTCGGAAGGCATGCCCGGGGCGATGCGCAAGTGCAACGAACTGCATGAGCAAACCCCCAACTCGGTGATCGCATCACAATTCGAGAACCCCGCCAACCCCTCCATCCATGAAACCACCACGGGCGAGGAAATCTGGCGCGATACGGGCGGCAAAGTGGATGCCCTTGTCTCCGCGGTCGGCACCGGCGGCACCATCACCGGCGTCGCGCACTACATCAAGAAGCGAAACCCCCAGTTCAAGGCCATCGCCGTTGAGCCGGTCACCTCGCCCGTCATCACCCAGTTCAAAAAAGGCGAGCCTCTCAAGCCCGGCCCGCACAAAATTCAAGGAGCCGGCGCGGGCTTCATTCCCAAGAACCTCGACACCAGCATCGTCGATGAAGTGATCACCTGCACCAACGAAGACGCCTTCGCGTTCGCCCGCCGCCTGGCTTCCGAGGAGGGGATCCTCGCCGGCATCTCTTCCGGGGCCAACATGTGGGCGGCCCTTCAGGTGGCGCAGCGCCCGGAAATGAAGGGCAAGACGATCGTCACCATCATGTGCTCGACCGGCGAACGCTACATCTCCACGCCGATGTACGAAGGCCTCGAGTAAGTATCGGCGAGACGGCCGCCGCCCCGGTGCCTACCCCTTGCCCATCAAAAACAGGGCCCAGATGAGGATCAGGATCGGCAACAGGCAGGGCGCCGAAAATCGCAGGATGTACCCGAAGAACGAGGGCGTCTTAATGCCGGCATTGTCGGCGATCGATTTCACCATGAAGTTCGGTCCGTTGCCGATGTAGGTCATCGCCCCAAAAAACACGCTCCCCAGCGAAATCGCCACGATGTACCAATTCAACTGCGGATCGCCCAGAAGGAAGCCCACCTTCACCTGGTCGCTGGAAAGCTTGCCCGTGCGCACGTTTTCGCCGTGGTATTCCTGCAGCGCAAGGATGGCCTCGGAAAGCGTTTTTCTGTCCGCCTCAAACGCCTGGGGGTCCACGTAACGGTCGGGATTTCGCGCCCGCATCCGCGCGAAGTCCGCCTCTGATGGGGCGGCGCTCTCAGGATTTTTTACCACTTCCACCGCGGTCTGCAGCAGGTTGGGGTCCAGTTTCCCAATTTCTGTTTCCAGAAACGTCAGGTAAGTGGGCGCGTTGTCCAGCACTGATGAGAGCGTTCCCGACTTGTAGTAAAACTGTCCGGGCGTCTGCAGGTAAGCGCGCAGGCCGGGATCTTCCGCATGTTTGGCCAGATAATTGAGCGCCGGAACCATGGTGGCGAAAATCCCCACGAACAGGAAACCCACTTCGCGGATCGGTGCGTAGTTGAAGACATTTTCCACGTGAATCCGCCGCGGCGTCGTCGCCAGCGAAATCGCCACCGCCACCGTCATGATCAGCTCGCGCCACGGCACGTGCACGATGTGAACCAGCTGGTCGTGCAGCAGGATCCCCGCAAGGATCGCAAAGACCAGCAACAGGTTCGACACCCCGAACACGGATACCGCCGGCCCCGCGTCGTGCGGATCATGCTCCGCCCGGGCTTCCTTTCCGTGCGCTCGCGTGTCGATGACAAAGAACATCGCCAGCAGCAGCCCCACCGCCACCAGCCACATCGGCCAGCAGTGTTCCAGCACCCACCAGAAGGGCACTCCCTTGAGGTAGCCCAGAAACAGGGGAGGGTCGCCAATGGGCGTCAGCGAGCCTCCCACATTGGCGACAATGAAGATGAAAAAGATGACATGGTAGGGGCGAATGTGGCCCTTGTTGATCCGCATGAAGGGGCGGATCAGGAGCATGGCGGCTCCGGTGGTTCCGAAGATATTCGCGATGATGGCGCCGGTGAGCAGCAGCGCGGTGTTGACCTTCGGCGTGGCCTGCCGCCGCACGCGTATCAGGATGCCGCCCGAGACGATGTACAGGGAACCGAGCAGGAAAATGAAGGAGATGTACTCGCCGAAGCTTTTGGCCATGGCCCCGCTGGCGCCGAGAACGAACAGGTAATACCCCCCCACCAGCCCCCCAAGAGCCAGGGCAACGTGATGGTAATGCTTCTCCCAGAAGTGCTTGGCTATGAAGGGCATGGTGGCGATGGAGCCCAGGAGCAGCAGGAAGGGAATCACCCAGGGCAGGGCCACGTGGGGCGTCGGCGACGTTTCGCCGACGGCTTCAAACCACAGGCCCAGGAATGCCGCGAAAACCGCCGCAAGGATGAAGATGGCGATCCCGCGCGGTCCCGCCGGCTTGGAGGCGACATCCGGCGGATCGAAAAGCGGAATGTGCGACTCGGGGTGACCCAAATGAAGAAGCGGGGCCGGGCCTGCGGGTATCTGCGTCAAAGGGAAGCCTCCTGGAGCGGCGCAACCCGGCGGTCGCCCCGTGGTCTGGGGGTTGTTGCGAGACTCGACGGTGCTCCAGTCGGCCCATCAAAAATAGAGGAAAATCGCATTCCTCACAATCCCTCCCCCTCGGTTACAATAAATCAATGCAAAGCTCTGCCCCCTCCTTCCTCCCCGGCGTAGAACTGGCTCCCCGCGTCTGGACCGACCGTGAGCAGCTGCGCTTCGGTTTCTCACGCTCCTCGGGCCCTGGCGGCCAGAACGTCAACAAGGTCAACACGAAGACCGAACTGCGCGTGGCCCTCCTGGCGCTCCATGGCTTGTCGGAGCGCGCCCTGGGCCGCCTTCGCACGATCGCGGGGCGCAAGCTGCTGCCCGATGGCGACATCCTGATCACCGCGGACACCGAGCGCACGCAGGAAGCGAACCGCCGGGCCTGCCTGGCGAAGTTGCGGGCGCTCATCGAAAAGGCGCAGGTGGAGCCAAAAATTCGTAAAAAGGTCAAAGTCAGCCGGGCGGCGAAAGCCCGGCGGGTGGAGACGAAGCGGCGGAACAGCGAGAAAAAGCGCGGTCGAGACTGGCGGGAAAGCTGAACCCAGCAGCAGGGCGGGGAGCGCAAAGCTGTTGAGGCCCGGTTTTTGCTCATCAAGAGCATTGACTGGCCGCCCGTGGCAAACCGCCTCTGCACGCCATTCATTCTCTGCGGCCATGGTTTTTCCGGGGATCGATCATGACGCACGCACCCTCGCCGGGCATACGCAATATTTTCCGACGCTTCGCCGCCTGGACGGCGACGGCGGTCGCCTCGCCCTGGGCGTTCGTGATCGCGCTGCTCCTCATTGTTGTGTGGGCGGTCTGTGGACCGATCTACGGCTACTCCGACACGTGGCAGTTGATCATCAATACCAGCACCACCATCATCACATTCCTCATGGTATTCCTCATCCAGAACACGCAGAACCGTGACGGCAAAGCGATTCAGCTCAAACTTGATGAACTTATCCGCTGCATGAAGGGTGCGCGCAATCGGCTCGTCGAGCTGGAGAATTGCTCCGACGAGGAACTTGCCGAACTGAAAAAGGAATTTGAAAAAATTCGCCAACGCGCGGGGGCCGACGTGCGAAATCTTACGGAAAATCAGCTGCGCCGCGTCGAATCGGAAGAACACAAACGCCTTCTCGATGTCTGACGCCGTCGCCTGACTTGACAATTTTCTCCGCCGCGCGGCACAATCGGCCCCACATCCATGTCCTTGTGGGGAGAAGTTTTGATGCCGTATCGCGCGCTCGTTCCGGGCCTGCTTATTCTGGCCTGCTGTCTTGGTGCGGACAGCCCGCCCAATCTTTTCGGGAATGCCGTCGGCCCGCAGGACTGGAGCGTTCTTCCCGACCCCGCCCCGACCGCATCCTCACGGCCTGCCGCGGGCAGCAAATTCACCACCCCCTATTCGGCGAAACTCCAGGTGAGCGACGTGCGGACGGCCAAAGGCGACCCCGTTGGCCAGTTCATCCTCTCAACGAGCTTTGATGGATGGCAGATATGGGATGTCAACAATGGGAAAATCACCCGCCAGGTCCGCGGAGGGTTCCCGCTGACGGATCCGGTCATCTCCGATGACGGCCAGTTCGTCGCCGGCGGGTTGAGCGGCGAATCGGAAGTGTGGTCCCTCCGCACGGGAAGAAAACTGGTGACGATTCCGCCCATTGAAGTCGTACCGCCGGCGACCGCCCCAGCACCCGCAGCGCCTCTGGGACGCGGAAGTACCGTCGCTGAACGCATGGCTGCCAATAACGCCAGGGCCCGAGCCATCCAGGAGCAACAGCAGGTCCGCTTGGCCGCCATGGCCGAGGTGCGGACGCAGGTGGTCGCCTTCTCCCCCACCAATCAACTCCTGGTCGTTAACAGTGCCCCTGACCACACGGTCACCGCAAGGCTCGTCGACCCCGTGAGCGGCAAGGAACTCCTCCGCTTTCCCGTCCCCGCCAAGCCCTACTCCGTGGCCTTCAGCCCCGGCGGCAACTACCTCCTCATGGCCATTCAGGCCTTCAACCATGGCGGCGTCTTTGCTTTCAACCTCAAAACCGGACAACCCGCCGGTTTCCTTGGAGGGACAGGGGATGCCGTGATCGCCTTTTCGTCCGACGGCCGTCAATTCGCAATTTACCACAACGTTCCCTCGAAGCTCACTCTCTCCCTGCACCAAGCCGAAACCGGCGAGGTCATTCGGCAGGCCGAGGTTCCGCAATATGATGGACGAATAGGGATCGACCGCCTCTGCCTCCAATTTCGCCCGGATGGAAAAGCCCTGCTCCTCCACAATCGCGCCTTCGATGTCGCGAGCCTGCACCAGGTTTATGTTTCCCCCCTTACGGACCTTATTTACGGTTCGCGATGGATCGATGACGATCACCTCGCCGTGATGCATGACGCTCCCACGGGGGTCGCGCTGGATGCAGTCACCATCGACCGCCAGACCGTGGAGCGAGCGGCCACAGTGCTCGCCGAGGGTGGCCATGCCGAAGATGCGGTCCTTGCGCCAACGACGCCGCTGGTCCGCCGTGCCACGCGCGAGGTCGATCTCAACGGCGCACTCGTTCCCGGCCTGTTCCGTCTCTCGGCCACGGCGCAAGCGCACGTGACGACCACCTCCACGAACCTGAAGAAGACCGACGCCCCCCTGCCCTTCCAGGTGGCCGAAGCCCCCACAGCGCTTCTTTTCTCCGGGGCTGAATCCCACGCCTTTTTTGTCGAACGAGCCATCTTCACGCACGACCGCAACCGCAATGACGCCTTCGCGCAGTCGCCCTTCGCGCGTTCCCACACCTACATCGATCGCTACGACCTGACGGCTTCCAGCGCGGCGAGTACCTTCGAAGTCTCCCCGCTGTTGCGCGTGCTGGATGTCTCGCCCTCCGGAAAAACGGTCGCATTCCAAGGTGGTGCCGGCATTGACCGTCTCGATGTCTGGACCGAGGAGAAGGGCAAGTTCGCCTTCCGATTTGCCGCCCAGCCCTTTGGCAATGCGGCCTCCGCCCTCAAGAAGGATCTCAAGACGTTCACCGACCCGCACCAGGTCATCTGGGCGGCCTGCATCGACGACACGCACGTTCTCGCGCTCAGCGGCGGCAGCGAGTTGGATCTGATCGACCTCGCGTCCGCCTCCGTCGTGTGGCACACCACCCTTCCCGTGGACACCACGCGCGACCCGTGGGGAAATGTCACCTATCATCGCTCGATGCCCGCGCTCTCGCCCGACCGCAAGACGATCGCCGTCGCCACCAGCAACGCCATCCGTTTCATTGACACGCTGAGCGGAGGCATGGCCAACGCCTTGCCGCTCAAGGAATCCGGCGTCGGCGCCTCCCTGGTTTTTTCCCCCGACGGCGGGCGGCTCGCGGCGGTCATACCGCATGATTCGTTTGCCCAGATTCGTGCGTTCGATCTCCACAACGGCCAGTCGCTCGCGGACTTCCCGGCGCCCGTCAGCACCCCCACGATCGACGGGCCCCTGCTGCTCACTGGCGACGACCTGCTCTTCCCCGATGGCCACCTCTTCAGTCTGGCCAACAAGGCCCCTTTCTACCTTTACCTGCTCGGCGGGGGCACCGTCATGAATTCCAACCGCATGGCTGCGTGGCCCGCCGATCTTCACACCGGCAGCGTCAATCCCTATGACCGCCTCTTCTACATCACTCAGGGAAGCATCGGGCAGACCTCCGGTTGGCACGTTTACAACCTGCAGATCCCGGATCCTCCCGCGGTTGCGGCCGCTGCGAAAATCGACCCCGCCACGCTCTTTGCCTACCACCCCGGCAGCGTCGTCAAGCTCGAGCTGGATGTCGTCGGTGACGACGCCTTCCGAAAAAGCCAGATAGAGGTCTGGAAGCAGCGCCTCAATGACAATGGCGTCAAGATTGCCGACGACGC
>CALCHA010000372.1 GCA_937901265.1 uncultured Phycisphaerales bacterium | reverse complement strand
GTTAGTCGGTGTTGTGCAAGACGGGCATAAGCCTGGCGATCCCGACATCTCCGTGACGTCGTCAGACCTCCGTCACGGACCCGTGGGACTCCCGTCGCACCCCCGCGACGCTCCCGCGCACCTTCCTCCACTCCTCGAGGACCCGCCCCTCTCGCCACGGCCACAGCCTGCCCGGGCCGTGGCGAGAGGGGCGGGTCCCTACCCCGGGCGACAGCCTGCGGGACCCGAGCCCTCCCCCGGGCGCCAGCTTCGTCATATCGAACTGCCCCATCGACTGCGCCATCTTCACCCGCGCGCCCATCGACAACCCGCTCATCTTCTTCGCCATGTCCCGCGCCGCCATGAACCCCTTGATCAGATGCGCCACATCCTCCGGCTTCACCCCGCTCCCCCGCGCTACACGCCGCCGCCGGCTCCCATCCATCTCCTCCGGCTTCTCCCGCTCCTTCATCGTCATGCTCTGGATGATCGCCTCCGTCTTGTTCAACTCCTCCTCCGGCATCTCCAGATTCTTCAACGCCGACCCGATCCCCGGCAAAAGCCCCATGATCTGCTTCAAAGGCCCCATCTTCCGCACGCTCTTCATCTGGTCCAGAAAATCATCCAGACTGAAGTTCCCCTTCCCCATCTTCTCCTGCAGCTTCGCCGCCTTCTTCTCGTCAAACTCCGCTTGCGCCTTTTCCACCAGCGTCAAAATATCCCCCATCCCCAGCATCCGCTGCGCAATCCGCTCCGGATGAAACTCTTCCAGCGCATCGAGCTTCTCGCCCACCCCAATAAACTTGATCGGCTTGCCCGTCACCGTCTTCACCGACAGTGCCGCACCGCCACGGGTGTCGGAATCGAACTTCGTCAGAATCACCCCGTCCAGCTCCAGCTGTTCGTTGAACGCCTTCGCCGAGTTCACCGCGTCCTGCCCCACCATCGAATCCACCACCAGAAAAATCTGGTGCGGCTTCACCTGGATGTTGATCGCTTTCAACTCCGCCATTAACGCCTGGTCGATGTGCAGCCGCCCCGCCGTGTCCAGAATCACCACGTCACGGCCATTCTTCTTCGCATACTCCACCGCGTTGCGGCAGACCTGCACCGGGTTCTTGTTGTCCCGTTCCGAATACACCGCCACCCCCGTCTGCTCGCCCAGCGTGTGCAGCTGGTCAATCGCCGCCGGCCGCTGCAAGTCCGCCGCCGCCAGCAGCGGATTCTTCCCCTTCCCTTTCAGATAAAGCGCCAGCTTCCCGCACGTCGTCGTCTTCCCGCTCCCCTGCAGCCCGCACATCATCAGAATCGTCGGCGGCGGATCCACCAGCATGATCTTCGGCGCTGCCGGCTTCACCTCCCCGCCCTCCGCGATGGCCTCCTCATCCTCATCATCGCCCCCCAGCAGCCGCACCAGCTCGTCATAGACGATCTTGATCATCTGCTGCCCGGGCTCCACGCTCGAGAGCACCTCCGTCCCCACCGACCGCTTCGTCACATCCGAAACGAATTGGTTCACCACGTCAAAATGAACGTCCGCCTCCAGAAGCGCCGTGCGCACTTCTTTCATCGCATCGCGCACATTGGTTTCACTGATCTTCCCGCGCCCCGCGATATTCCGAAACAGCGAACCAAAACGATCTTGCAGCGATTCAAACATACACCGTCATCCATGAAAGGAAACCAGTTGCCAGAAGCATCATTGTAGGGCAAACCCCCGCCCCCCAAAAGCCCGGCGTCCGCGACGCCGCGGGCCGATGGGCATGCCTTCTCCGCCGGCCTCTCCACCCCCGC
>CALCHA010000371.1 GCA_937901265.1 uncultured Phycisphaerales bacterium | reverse complement strand
CTTCCACCTCCAGACGCTCATCGACGACCACATGATGCTCTTCACCTTCGACGGCAAACAATCCACCCAGCAAAAAATCAACAGTGATCTGCCCAAGCCCGCCCATTCATTGTGATCAAAGCCAAGCCCCTGTTTAGCCCCGGCCTTCGGGCCGGGGCGTCGCCCGATCGCGGGCCGCCCCCTCCAGAAACGCCCCGAAAAACCCCACCAGCCGCTGCTCGATCTTCGCTGCATCATACGCCGCCGCCGCCGTGCGCCAGCCCGATGCTCCGAGCAGCGCCGCCTTCACCGGATCCTTCAGCAACGCCACGCAGTGCGCCGCAAACCCCGCCGCATCATCGGCGATCAGGATGTTCTCCCCGCTCCTGGCCGCCAGCCCCGCCGCCCCCGCCGCCGTGCTCACCACCGGACAACCGTGCGCCCACGCGTCGATGATCTTGATCCGCGTCCCCGTCCCGAACCGCAGCGGCGCCACGCTCACCCGCGCTGCGGCAAACGCGCCCTCCAGCGATTCCACGAACCCCATCACCCGCACGCCCGCAGCCCCCGCCACGCGCGAACGAATGTCATCGCTCATCCTCCCGACGATCCGGCATTCCGCGGCTGGCGTTTCACGCAGCACCAGCGGCCACACCTCGCCGATGAACCACACCAGCGCGTCCCCGTTGGGCGAGCCCGGACCCGCTGCGAAGTTCCCCAGAAACAGCACCACCGGCTGCGTCACCGGCCGCTTGCGCAGCGGCGGCACCACCACGCCGTTGGGCACCACGATCAGGTTCTCCCCCACAAACGCCCGGCGATCTTCCTCCGCGCAGACAAACGCTTTGGCCGCCCCGGCCACCGCCTCCTGCTCAAAGCGCTGCAGCTTCCCGAGGTCACGCTCGGTGCGCCAATCGATCCGCACCCCCTCCGCCTCCATCCGCCGCCGCCACCGCAGATGTTCTGGATCGTCGACGTCCAGCACCAGCCGCGGCTGGCCCAGCACGCCGGCGGCGAAGGCGAAGTCGATGCGGTAAGCCACCACCGCCGAAAATTCCGCGGGTTGCAAGGCCGCCAACGGTGCCCGTGTCGCGGGGGCATCGATCGCGCGCACCAGTCGGGGCAGCGGATTAAAAAGGTCCGCGAGCCCCGCGCGCAGTTTGCCGTACGCCGGCCGCGGCTGCAGCATCAGCGGCGTGATCGCACAGTCAAATGGCGGCGGCGGCGCATCGGGGGGAAAGTCGAAGAGGCCCAGATGCAGCTTTGCCACGCGCGCGAGCGCCCGCAGCAGCGTCGCCTGCCGCACCAGATATCCCGCGCCGCCCGCCCAAGGCGCGCCGGCACCAATGTACAACACCCGTTTCATCGCGACGAAACACTCCCCAGGAACCCACGCATGCTCGCCGCCAGAGCGCTCCGGTGCCACCGCTTGCGTCCGGAAGAATAAAATTTTTCAGGATTTCTTTTCCCGCACGCTTGACTCTCCGCACGCGATGGCTATTATTACGGCATAGTCAGTCGCAGTAAGGCGGGGCGAGGAATAACCCTCCCAACACGAGTTTTCCCCAACCCACCATACTGATTACTTTTTTCGGTAATCTTCATGCGACTTGCTCTTTGAAAATTTGGGGGCGCCAGGTATCGACCGGACAGTAGTGGTCCTAATGGCGTGCCGACCCGTCATTCAAGTCGTAAAACTGAGTGGCAAAACTTAAATGCTGAGAACTACAAGTTCCCAGTCGGTGGCGCAAGCCTCCGTCTCGCCGCCTAACCTAGTTAGGTAGCAACGATGACCTCCGATCGTCTGTGTCGGGGTGTTCATCGTCATTAAGCAGACTGCTCTCGTTGCAACGTTTCTCGGCAACGAGCTAAGATCAGGAGGAGCTGGTCATTGCCGAAGCCAGGTCATACGCGTCGGTGGTGATGAGAAAAACTGTGGCCTACGCACGTAGAGGTTAGCATCAACCTGCCTCGGGACGAGGGTTCGACTCCCTCCGCCTCCACTAAAAAACTTTCAAATACCTTCCGCGGTTCCTTGACAAACATCAGCTAACCCGGATATAGTTGAAAGCCAACCAAGTTAAAAACCCGGTAACGCGTCATGGCGACCGGTAACGATTCCCCCCCCCCCCATAGGGCGAGAGCTCCCTCCCAGGGCCTCTCGCCCTTACTATTTTTGCACAGCGCGGCGGAGCCCCGGCCGCATCGATCTCCACCAGAGCCGCTCTCTGCCCAGAGTCCGACCCTCCCTCATTCTCTATTGCCCATTCCGCATTCCCCTTTCTCTCGCGGTAAGCTACGCCCATGTTCCCAGTTCTCGCTCGCCGCCCACTCTCCCACGCCGCCGCCCTGCTGTTGATCACGCTGGCCACCGTCACGCTGCTTGTCTTCTTTCTGGGCACGGGCGATCCCGTCGACATGATGGAACTCTTCAACCTCGTGCCCGTGCGCGAGGCCTTCCGTGATGGCCACTGGCTGATGCCCACCCTCAACGGCGTCCCGCGCCTCGAAAAGCCGCCCCTGCCCGTCTGGATCCCCGCGGCCTTCGTCGATTTTTTCCACCACGATTCCCTCTGGATCCTCCGTCTCCCCTCCCTGCTCATGGGCCTGCTTACCGGCATCGCCACCTACGGCCTGGGCTGCGTCCTCTTCGAAAACCCCGCCGACGCTCCCAAAGCCAACCGCCGCTACGCCCTGCTCGCCGCGGTGCTCCTGCCGGCGATGATCATTTTCAACCGCCAGGCCCGCCTCGCCTCCTACGACATCTTCGCCACCGCTTTTCTCACCTGCGGCGCCGCGTTCCTCGTGGCGCTCGCCGAAACGCCGCGGCCCACCCCTGGCCGCTGGTGGCTCCTGGTCGCCGGCGCCGGCGTCACCACCGGCCTCTCCGTCATGTCCAAGGGCCCCGTCCCCGTCGCCACCGTCATGCTCCCCCTGGGCCTCTGGCTGCTTCTCTTCCATCGCCGCCTCCCTGTCTTCGCCGGCGTCGCCCTCGCCGCACTCTTCAGCGTCGCCACCTTCTTCCCCTGGCTCTACGTCATCGGCCACCAATACCCCGACGCCTGGTCGCGCTGGAAATCGGAGTTCATCCAGTTCGGCACCGGCCACGCCGTCAACCCCGCCGCCGCCGGCACCAAAGCACAACTCCAAAAATCCCCCTTCTACTACCTCGCCTTCCTCGCCTGGGTCGCCCCCCTCACACCGCTCGTCATCGCAGGCCTCTGCCTGCCATTCCTCAAGTCGCACGCCGATCCCCTCCCCGCCGACCGCGAACGCCGCGGCCGCTGGCTCCTCTGGCTCCTGCTCGTCGGCGGCCTTCTGCTCCTCACGCTCCCCTCCGAAAAAAAGCCGCGCTACGCCCTCCAGCTCTTCCCCTACGCCGCCCTCCTCTGCGCTGCCGTCTGGCAGGAATTCGTCCGCCTCCGCACCGATCGCAAACTCGAACCCGCCGCCATCCTCCTGCTGGCGGGCCAGGCCATCTGCTTCATCGGGCCGGGCGTGGCGGGCCTCCTCGCGGTGGTGTGGATCAAGTGCGGCTTCACCCCGCCGGCGTTTCTCGGCTCGGCCCGCGGCGCGCTGGCGGCGATGGCGACGCCCCTCTTCGCGCTCCTCTTCGCCCTCGTCGCCGCCGCCGGCATCTACCTCTGGCACCTCCAGTTCCGTCGCCGCTTTGCCGAGGCACTCCTCTGGCTGGCCCTGTGTGCGTGGGGCGTGGGGATCGTCGGCCAGGCCGCCTACCGCATGGACCCCGGAACCCACACCAACGCCGTGCACGCGCCGCTGGAGCAGGCCCTCCGCGCCGCCGCCGGCCACCCCCTCTACACCTTTCCCGGCGGCGATGTCCGCCCCTGGCTGTCGTCGCTCTATTTCGCCGACCAGGCGCTGCCGGAGCGTACCCTCGACCAGCTCATCGCCGAGGCTCGCGCCCATCCCACCGACCCGCTGTTTCTGATGTTCATCGATGACCATGGCGGCAGTCCCCTGGCCGCCGCATTTCAGGCCGCCACCGGCCGCACGCGCACGCTGCTGGGTGCATGGGAAGATGAAGGCCGCCCCACGCTGCTGCTGCGCTTCGATCCCCCCTCTCCCGCCCGGTAGTGCCGCCACCCCTTATCATGCTACACTTCCGTTTGATCTTTCACGGGAGAGCGGTGATGAACAAAGCCCTGTTGTCCGCCCGGTTGTCCGTCCTGTTGGCCGCGGGTCTGCTGGCCACGAGCATCCAGTTTTCCTTCGCCCAGACCACTGCCCCCGCGCGGCCCTCCGCCCCCGCGGCCGCCACTCTCCCGCCGGCCAAGCGCGCCCGCATCGCCGTCATCCGCCTCACCGACGGCCTCCTGGAACGCCCGGAATCCTTCAGCCTCTCCCTCGCCAGTCTCACCGGCAGCGGCAAAGCCCAGGCTCTCTCCTCGCTCATCGTCACCCTCAACAAGGCCGCCAAAGACCCCGCCCTCGGCGGCGTCCTCCTCGACCTCTCCGCCTTCACCCTCAACTTGAACCAGTCGCAGGAAATCGGCGGCCTGCTGGGCAACCTCCGCAAGGCCGGCAAACGTGTCGCCGTCTACGCCTCCGATTACGACCTGCCCACCTATGTCCTGGCCAGCTATGCCGACACCGTCATCATGCCCGAGAACGGCACCCTCATGCTCCCGGGCGTCGGCCTGCAGATGGTCTTTTTCAAGGGCACCCTCGACAAGCTCAGCGTCACGGCCGACTTCGTGCAGGTCGGCAAATTCAAAGTGGCCGAGGGACCCTGCAGCCTCACCAGCCCCTCGCCCGAGTCGTGCACGGTTCCCGCTTCCACGAGCGCCATCACCGCGCGCCTGGCGGTCAACCCTGCCGTGCCCAGCGCCATCGCGTGGAAGGCATCGAGGCCTTCGGGCATCTTCACGAGCCATTCGCTCCGCACCCGGGCGCGCTCAGCATAGCCGCCCCAGTGGGCCTCCCCGACCCGCCAGCCGGTCAACAGGACCGCTTCGCCTAGCTGGAACTCCGGCGCGCTCGATTCGACGACCGTGCCAGCGAAATCGATTCCGGGCACGTGCGGGTAGGTCCGCACCAGCCAGCCCAGGCCGTCCACCCCGCCCAGCCGCTCGCCGGCAGCCAGCATCAGGCCCGCGCTGCACGCCGCCACGGGGGTGAACCCCACCGCCAGA
>CALCHA010000370.1 GCA_937901265.1 uncultured Phycisphaerales bacterium | reverse complement strand
CTGCGGAGCCGGTGTATCGGCTGCTGGGCAAGAAGGACCTGGGGACGATGGAGATGCCGCAGCCGAACGTGGCGTTGATCGATGGCGACGTGGCATTTCGCCAGCACGAGGGGGGCCACACCGATGCGCTGAATTGGCCGACGTTCGTGACGTTTGCGTCGCGGTATTGGGATGCGAAGTGAACACGGCGTTGATTTTCGTTGACCCTTTCGGTGGGCGGGCGTAGGGTGGCGCTTGGTCAGATGCAGCGCGAGCCATGGAGCGGGTATGAGCGAGGAGAAGCCGATGGCGGCGGCGGGGACGTGGGGGGAGGCGTTGGCCTATCCGCTGGGGTGCGTGGGGGCGATTGTGGGGGTGGTGGTGGGGGCGCTGGTGACGAACCTCGCGGCCAAGTCGAACATCTACGCGCTGATCGCCGTCGGGCCGCTGGCGGGTTATGGGGCGCGGCTGCTGGCGAATCTGGGGGCCAGGCGGACGGACCTCTTCCTGGGGATCATGGCGGCGGTAATCTCGCTGGCCGGCGGGATCTGGACGGAGTGGTGGGTCTGGCCGTTCCTGGCGGACAACACGTTGCCTTACTTTGTGCAGCACCTGGCGGAGGTGAAGCCGATCGACCTGCTGGTGATCGGCGTGGGGGCGGCGATTGCGTTTTTCCTGGCGTGGCGGAAGTGAACGGTATACTGGGTGGATGCTCACACGGTGCGTGCAATGGCTGATGGTGGCGGGGATTCATGTGTATCGGGGGACGCTGAGCCGGTTCATTGGCGGGCATTGCCGGTATATGCCGACGTGCAGCGCGTATGGGCTGGAGGCGATCCGCGAGTGGGGGCCCTGGCGCGGGGGGTGGCTGACGCTGAAGCGGATCGGGCGGTGTCATCCCTGGGCGCGGGGCGGGGTGGATGTGGTGCCGCTGTGCAATGACAAATGCAAAATGCAAAATGATGGATGCGGGTGCGACGGTCGCTGAGGGGGGGGCTAATGCGGCTTCGCCAGGATCGCCAGCGAATAGGGAGGCAGCGTCAGGCGCACCGCGGTGCGGCCATCGGGGGCGGTGCAGGCGGTCGTTGATTGCTCCGGGTTGTAGAGATTCAGTAGCGTGGCCCCCGACGGGGTGAGCGCAGGGTCGACGGTGCTGGAGTCGGTGCGGGTGTCAGGAGAAAGGTTCAGTGCGACGACGATCTCGGTGGTGTCGAGGATGCGCGACCAGGCCAGGGTGCAGGGGGCGTTCTCGGCGTGGCCGAAGCGGTAGCCATCGCCGGAAATCTGCCGAAAGTACTGGCGGCCATAGCGCAGGGCAGGCTTGTCGCGGCGGATGCGTGCGACCTGCGAGATGCCGCGATAGAGCGGGTGGGTGGGGTTGAAGAAATGATGGCCGACGGTGTGGAAGGCCCCCCAGGCGGTAGGCCGATCGGGCGGGCCACCGAACATGGTTTCGCGCACGAAGACGTCGTTGTTTCCCCCGCCGTTGAAGCCCTGCTCCGTTCCGTAATAGAGGCAGGGAATGCCCACGGAGGTGAGGAGGAACGCGGACCCGAGGAGGGCCAGGCGAGGATCGGGGGCATCGTGGAGGAAACGTCGAAAGTGGTGCAGGTTCTGATCGTGATTTTCGAGGAAGGTGACGAAGCATTTGCCAGCCTGGCCGAAGTCGCGGAAATAGCGGTCGAGGAATTCGAACCAGGTGCGCACGGCCGCGGCGGGCTTGCGTCCCTTGAGGACGGCGTCGAGGGGCTGGTAGAGATCGAAGTCGAGCACTGCGTCAAGGAGGGGGTAATGGGCTTCGGACTCGTGGGGCAGGGGCGTGTTGAGGCCGATGTAGCGGAAGGATTCCTTGGATCCCGCGGCAATTTCGCCAAAGAGCAGGAAGTTTTTTTTGCCGATGGAGAGGGCGTACTCGCGAATGGCGCGGACGAAGAGCCGGGCGGGATCTGGCCGCACGTGGCGGAGGGCGTCGATGCGGAAGCCATCGACATCGGAGATGGCGATCCAGTATTTGTAGATGGCGATCATGGTGTCGAGGACGTGGGGATCAGGGAGGTTGAGATCCTTGAAGCGTTCAAAATCGGCGTCGGTGGCCTCGCCGTTGGCGGCCTTGCCGGTGTCGTTCATGCGGCCCATGCGGCGAAAGGCGTCGGGGGTCTGGAGTTCGATGGGCCAGACGGCATCGTCGGGACCGAAGGGGGCACCGGGGGCGGGCGGTTCGCCATCGACGGGGGCGCGGCGCCAGTAGCCGAAGGGATGGCGCTGGCCGTCGTTGTAGCGGAGGTCGGCGTCGTCGGGATAGGCCCAGACATCGCCGGTGTGGTCCATAACGATGTCCATGATGACATACATGCCGCGTTTGTGGGCCTGGCGGACGAGGTGCTGGAGGTCTTTGGTGGTGCCGAAGTGGGGATCGACGGAGAGAAAATTCTGCGCCGCGTATCCGTGGTAGGTGGATTCCTGCCCGGGGACCTGCTTGAAGGGGGGCGAAATCCACAGGGCGGTCACGCCGAGGTCCTTGAGGTAATCGAGTCGGCGGGTGATGCCGCGGAGGGTGCCGCCCTGGAAGCACAGGCCGTTGGCGGGGTCGAGCGGGGCGGAGCTGTGGGGAGTTCTGGAGGTGGCCGGGGGAGGATCAATGCGGTGATCGTCAAAGCGGTCGATCATGAGTTCGTAGAGGATGTGGTCTCGCCAGTCGGCTGGGGAGGGAAAAGGGGCGCTGGTGGGCGTGAAGTCCAGGTCGCGGATGGTGGGGATGAAAGGGTCGGGCATTGCGAGGCGCTCCAGGGTTGGCCGGGAGTGGCTGGGGTGAGTGATAGCCGGGGGGGGCAGGGGAGTCAATTGAAGCGGGGCGGGCGGGGGCCGGGAAAACGTGCAATCGCGGAAAACCCAAACGGCTGGCGCGGCGGGTTGGCGGGAGGCGGGCGGGGGCCCTAGAATGGCGGACTTACCTGCAAGGAGTGCCTGGATGGAACGGATGTATCAAGCGGCGGCGGCGACCCTGGCGGCGACGGTGTTGATGAGCGCGGTGGGGGCCTGCCAGAGCGACATGAGCGCCGCATCGCGCCCGCGCACACGCAATGTGCTGACCCCGGAAAACGGCGGACAGAACAACGCCCTGCACCGCGAGACCGAAATCCGCGGC
>CALCHA010000369.1 GCA_937901265.1 uncultured Phycisphaerales bacterium | reverse complement strand
CAGCGGAACGACGCCATGATTTTCTCCGAGGGGGTGACGACCGCGGTGAGTGCCCTGATTTTCATTCTTTTGATGGTCGTTCCGCGGCGAAAAAAGCCCCGCTACGGCCGTGCCTGCAAACTGGCTCATCTGGCGCAGTTGACCGAGAAGGGCTGGGCGGCGATGAACGTTCAGTATGGCCGCGATGTGGCCGACCGCGGGCCTGAAGGGGTGCTGGCCGTCCGCGACGCATCGGTGTAAGGAAGGGCTGCGAAATCAGCCCTGCATGCCGAGGGTTTTGTAAAGTTCGCGGGTGGCGTGGGAGTGGTTGAGGGTGTAGAAGTGGATGCCGCGGACGTGGTTGTCGAGGAGGTCGCGGGATTGTTCGGTGGCGTAGTGGATGCCAATGCGTTTGAGGGCGTCGCTGTCGGCACCGGCGCGGAGGATGGCGCGCTGGAGTTTGGCGGGGTAGCGGGCGCCCAGGGCGAGTTCGGGGATGCGTTTGTAGGTGCCCAGCGAGGTGATGGGCATGATGCCGGCGAGGATGGGGATGGTGATGCCGGCGAGTTCACAACGTTCGCGGAAGTCGTAGAAATCGTGGTTGTCGAAGAAAAGCTGGGTGACGATGTAGTCGGCGCCGGCGTCGACCTTGGCCTTGAGGAAATCCATTTCGAGGGTGCGGTTGGGCGTGGCGGGGTGGCCCTCGGGGAAGGCGGCGACGCCGATGCCGAAGCCGCGGGGGTCGGGATGTTCTTTGAAATTGCGCAGGAAGCTGACGAGTCCCGCGGCATGACGGAAGGCGTCGGCGGAGCGGTCGTAGGCGGCACCGGCGGGGGGGTCGCCGGCGAGGGCCAGGATGTTTGAGACATTGTGCTGGGCGTAGCGCAGGATGATGTCGGCGATGTCGGCCTGCTGGTGGCAGACGCAGGTGAGGTGGGGGACGGGATCGAGGGCGGTGGTGGTCTTGATGCGTGCGACGAGATTGTGGGTGCGTTCGCGGGTGGAGCCGCCGGCGCCGTAGGTGACCGAGACGAAGGCGGGCTTGAGGGTTTCGAGCTCGCGGATGTGGGAAAAGAGGGTTTCGGCGGCTTCGTCGGTTTTGGGGGGAAAAAACTCGAAGGAGAAGGTGGTCTTGTGGGCGGCGAGGATGTCGGCGATGTGCATGGGTTTATCCTAGTATCCGGATGATCGGATGGAGTATATCCGAGGCCAGCCGCGGGACCAAGTGGCCAGCATTTTGGAGCCGCACGCCGGCGTTTCAGGTCTGGCGTCGCTGGCGGAGGCGGTCGAGGAGGACGGCGAGGATGATGATGACGCCGGTGACGATCTGCTGGATGTAGGTGCGGAGGCCGGTTTGTGAGCCGACGAAGTGCTGCGCGAAGGTGGGGATGTGGATCTGTGAGCAGCCGCGGGCGATGACGTTGAGGATGAGGGCGCCGACGAGCGAGCCGAAGATGGAGCCTTTGCCGCCGGAGAGCGAAGCTCCGCCGATGACGACGGCGGCGATGACGTCGAGTTCAAAGGCGTCGGCGGTGGTGGGGCTGCCCTGGCGGATGCGCGAGTAGAAGAAGAGGCCGGCGATGCCCGAGAAGAGGCCGCCGAGGGTATAGACCAGGAGCTTGGTGCGATTGACGGGAATGCCGCAGAGGCGGGCGGTGTTTTCGTTGGAGCCGACGGCGATGACGTGGCGGCCGAAGCGGGAATAGTTGAGGACAAGGGCCATGAGGATGGCGAGGAAGAGGGTGATCCAGATGGCGGGGGAGAAGATCATCCAGGCGGTGGGGCCATCGGGGGGGGCGAGGAGGCTGTAGAGCCAGTTGGTGCTGGTGGGGACTTCGGACTCGTTGGCGAAGCCCTTGGCGAGGCCGCGGAGAATCATCATGGTGCCGAGGGTGATGATGAAGGGGACGATGCGCAGGCCGGTGACGAGGACGCCGTTGAACAGCCCCGCGAGGACGCCGACCGCGACGCCGACGATGGCGGCGATGAGGGGCCAGAGGGCGGGGTGGTTGACGAGGGCGGTGGATTGGCCGGCGGTTTTGTTGAGGGTGACGGCGACGATGCAGCAGGAGAGCGCCGCGAGCGAGCCGGCGGAAAGGTCGATGCCGCCGGCGATGATGATGAAGGTCATGCCGAGCGAGGCGACGGCGGTCATGGAGGATTGGCGGAGGATGTTGGAGATGTTGTCAAAGTTGGCGAAGCGGTTGAGCTGCGAGAAGAAGGCGGAGGGGCTGTGGAAGTCGGCAGAGGTCCACTCGGGCACGAGGGCGGTGAAGAAGAGGAAGATGCCGATGAGCGCGACCGCGGGGCCGACGACATCGAGCCAGTCCCAGAGGAATTCCCTGAAGGAGCGGCGGGTCGCCAGCGCGGGCGTCGGCGGGGTGGCGGGGGGGCGAGCAGGGGTCATGGTTGCTCCGAGGGGGGTTGGGCGGGAGGTGACGGGGCGGTGGGGGCGTCCTGACCGGTGGCGGCGAGGACGAGGGCGTGCTCGGTCCACTCGCCGACAGGTTTGGCTGGTCCCAGCGTGCCGCGGGACATGACGGCGATGCGGTCGCAGATGCCCAGGAGTTCGGGGAAGTAGGAGGAGACGACGATGAGGGCCTTGGGGATCCCGCCGCGGGCACCTTTGCCGGCGGCGAGGTCGTCGATGAGCTGGTAGATGGCGGCCTTGGATCCGACGTCGATGCCGCGGGTGGGTTCGTCGAGGAGGAGGACGTCGACATCGTGGTGCAGGAGGCGCGCGATGGCGACTTTCTGCTGGTTGCCTCCGGAGAGGTCGCCGATGGGCTGGGCGACATCGCGGCATTTGACGGCGAGGGTGGCGGCCCACTTCTGGGCGATGGCGCGCTGGCGGCGCGGGAAGATGAAGCCGGGCGGGCCGAGGGGCTTGAGGTCGGAGAGGGTGAGGTTGTCGGCGATGGACATGGAGAGGGCGAGGCCCTCGGTTTTGCGGTCCTCGGAGAGCATGCCGACGGAGGAGGCCCACATGCGTGCGGGGGTGGTGTGGTGGAAGTCGCTGGCGGGGCGACCGGGCAAGGCGGCAAGTGTGACGCGGCCGGCGCGGATGGGATCGAGGCCGAAGAGGGCGCGGAGGAGCTCGGTGCGTCCGGCGCCGATGAGACCTGCGATGCCGAGGACTTCACCGCGTCGCAGGGTGAGGGAGGCGTCGGTGGGTTTGGTCTCGCCGGAGAGGTTTTGGAGTTCGAGGACAGGCTGGCCGGGGGAGCGCGGGGAGCGCGGGTAGAGTTGTTCGACGGAGCGTCCGACCATGAGTTCGACCATTTTTTCCGG
>CALCHA010000368.1 GCA_937901265.1 uncultured Phycisphaerales bacterium | reverse complement strand
TCCGATCTGATCCCGCAGCAGCCGGCAGGGGTTCATGGTCTTGGCGTACCAGCTGATGCGCTTGCGGAACTCCAGCACGGCGATCCGCTCCGTGCGCGAGGCGACGATCCCATGAAAATGGCGACGAATCGTTTCGCACTTCTCCCGGATCGTCGGCTCGGCCGGAATCAGCCCGGTCCTCAGGAGGGCGTGCGTGTCCCGGAAAATCCAGGGTCGCGAGAGAGCCCCCCGGCCGATCATCACGCCGGCGCATCCCGTGACCTCCATCATGCGCTTCGCGTCCGCCGGGCACTTGATGTCGCCGTTGCCGATCACCGGAATTTTTTTTACCGCCGCCACCACCTGCGCAATGCCATCAAGGCGGGCGCTGCCGGTGAATTTCATCTGGGTCGTTCGGCCATGAATGGTGATCAGCGACACCCCCTGCTCCTCGAGCCGCGCCGCCAGATAGGGGGCAACGATCGAGGTGTCATCCCAGCCGAGGCGAAGCTTGCAGGTCAGCGGGACGGAGCGCAGACAGGATTTGACCTGCTCGACCATGCGCAGCGTCGCATCGGGATTGCAGAGGAGCTTGGAGCCGCCGTCGCGCTTGGTGACTTTGTCGACCGGGCAGCCCATGTTGATGTCGATCACATGCGCGCCGCGATCTTCCGCCCACATCGCCGCTTCGCACAGCCTGTCCACGTTTCCGCCATAGAGCTGCATGCACAGGGGCGAATCCTCGGGGCAGGTTGCCGCCAGTTCCATGGAGCGTTTGTTCTCCCGCAACACGCCCTCGGGACACAGCAGGTCCGTGCAGGCGAGGCCCACCCCGCCCCACGATCGCGCCGCGAGACGGAAGGCGAGATCGCAATAGCCCGCGATCGGGGCAAGCAAAAGGTTGCTCGCCAGGCGGAGCGGTCCAATATGCAGGGAGGTGGAGGGCATGGGTGATCCGGAAAGGGTGGGAGCCCTGGGGGATGCTCGCAGGGGGGGCCGGACGATGACTTGCTCAACCGATGAGCCAGCGGGTTCATTTTACCAAACCGCTGTATTTGCAAACAGTCACGCAAAATGTAAGAAACCATCCGCCCCTCAGGCCGCCCCTCAGGCCGCCCCTCAGGCCGCCCCTCAGCGGAGCAATCGCCCTCCTGTCGCCCCCCCACTCTGCGTAGTTGCAACAATTGCAGGGTGCAAGTGTAGAGGCTTGCCTCCATGGGAGGTGCTGGGCTATGCTGGAGCATTCCATTGAGCATAAATTCCCCAGGAGAGTGATGGCTGTGCGCGTAATACTGAGTGGTCTGGCGGCGTTGGGCATGGTTTTGGCGGTCGGTTGCACCAAGAAGGAGGCGGCGCCGATGCCCCCGCGGCCGCCCGTGCCGGTCACCGCCACCAAGGCCGAGTCCCGGGACGTCCCGCTGTACATCGACGAGATCGGTCGCACGGTGCCGTCTGAGCTGGTCAACATCACGCCCCAGGTCGCCGGCCAGATCATGTCGCGTTCCTTCACCGATGGCCAGACCCTCACCAAGGGCCAGCAGCTCTTTGTCATTGACGAGCGCCCCTACCAAGCCAAGGTGGCCGAGGCCGAGGCCAATGTCATGCAGGCAAAGGCCCAGCTGGAATTGACCCAGGCCGATTACAACCGCATCAAGAAGGCCTTCGGCGTGCAGGCCGCTTCCCAGGAAGACCTCGACACCAAGCAGGCTGCCCTCGACACCTCCAATGCCCAGGTGAAGGTCACCGCGGCGGCCCTCGATACGGCCAAGCTGAACCTCTCCTACTGCACGATTTCCTCGCCCATCAACGGCCGCGCGGGGCAGCGCCTCGTCGACGTCGGCAACGTCGTGAAGGCCAACGAGACCAACCTCCTCACGGTGCAGAACGTCGCCCCCCTCTACGTCGATTTCACCATCACCGAACGGGACCTGCCCGCCGTACGCAAGCTCAGTGACGCTGGTGAACTGCAGTCCCTCATCAGCCTCCCGCAGACCCCCGATGTGACCCGCACCGGCCCCCTTACGTTTATCGACTCCTCCGTCCAGCCCGGTGCCGGCCGCATCCGCATGCAGGCCACGCTCCCCAACGCCGATCATTACCTCTGGCCGGGACAGTTCGTCAACGTCCGCCTGGTGCTGCAAACGCTCAAAGGGGCCGTCGTCGTGCCCTACGCCGCCACCCAGATGGGCCAGAAGGGGGCGTACGTCTACATCGTCAAGGCCGATTCGACGGCTGAACAGCGTCCCATCACCATGGGGCAACGCCAGGGGCTGGACGTCGTCATCGAAAAGGGCGTCGACGCCGGAGAAACCGTCATCCTGACCGGTCAGATGTCCGTCACTCCCGGGGGGCCCGTCAGCGTGGTCCAGCCGGTCGCCCTACCGCCCGGTTCGGGCGCCCCCGAGAGCCCCGCGGACGTGGTGACCCCGCAGCCTGAAAATACGCCGGCGACCGGGCCGGCCCCCACCGGAGGTGCACAATGAGGTCGATCTCCGAACCCTTCATCCGGCGCCCCGTCCTCACGGTCCTGCTGTCGCTGGCCGCGATCCTCTTCGGCATCATGTCCTACCGCGCCATGCCGGTAAATGACCTCCCCGCGGTCGACTATCCTGTCATCCAGGTGCGCGCGGTCTATCCCGGCGCATCCCCCGAAACCGTCGCGGCCAACATCGCGACCCCCCTCGAAAAACAGTTCATGCAGATCTCCGGGCTGGAGCTGGTGACCTCCAAATCCACCCAGGGAAACTGCTCCCTCACCCTGCAGTTCGACCTCTCCAAGTCCATCGACGCCGCCGCCACCGATGTTCAGACGGCCATCTCAGCCGCCACCGGCTCGCTGCCCGTGGACCTTCCCTCCCCGCCCACCTTTTCCAAGACCAATCCCAACGACCAGCCGATCATGTACATCGCGATGACCAGCAGCTCGGTTACTTCCGCGCGCCTTTATGACTACGCCTCCACCAACGTGCAGCAGCGCATCGCCACGCTTCCGGGCGTCTCGCGCTGCGACATCTTCGGCACCAAGTCCGCCGTGCGTATCAAGGCCGACCCCTCGGCGCTCGCCGCACGCAACCTCACCCTTGACGACCTCTCCACCGCGGTCCGCAACTCCACTCCCTATTCCGGCGCGGGCCAGCTCGATGGTCCCGACCGCACCTTCCTGCTGAACCCCAACACCCAGGTCAGCGATGCCGCCAGCTACAACAAGCTCATCGTCGGCCTGCGTGACGGCACCCCCATCTTCCTGAAGGACGTCGCCGAGGCCACTGACTCCGTCCAGGACGAACGCATTTCCATGCGGTTCTGGCAGCGCGGCGTCGAGGTGCCCAGCGCCACGCTCATTCTCGCCGTCTCCCGTCAGGCCGGTGCCAACGCCGTCGAGGTGGCGCAGTCCATCAAGGCGCTTGTCCCGGTGGTCACCGCAGAGCTCCCCGGCTCCATCCATATCATCCCCATTTACGACCGCTCCATCACCATCGTTCATTCGGTGGAAGATGCCACGGGCACCCTTTATCTCGCTTTTATCCTCGTCGTCATCGTGATCTTCGCCTTCCTCGGCCGTGTTTCCGACACGCTCATCCCCGTGGTCGCGCTGCCCCTCTCGCTGCTTCTGACCTTCGTCACGATGCCCCTCCTTGGGTACTCCATCGACAACCTCTCTCTGCTCGCCCTGACGCTGGCCATTGGATTCCTCGTCGATGACGCCATCGTGTTCCTGGAAAACACGGTGCGCCGCATGGAACATGGCGAAGGGGCGCTCACCGCCACGCTCCATTCCGCGCGCGAAATTTCCTTCACCATCATCTCCATGACCCTCTCCCTGGCGACCGTCTTCATCCCCATGGTCGTCATGCCGGGCCTCATTGGCCGCATCTTCAAGGAATTCGCGGTCACCATCATCATCGCGGTCATCGCTTCCGGGCTCGTCTCGCTGACGATCACCCCGCTCATGTGCTCACGCCTCCTTCGCGGCCGCGGGCCCGGGTCCCGCAAAACCCTCGTTGAACGTTTCATCAGTGCTGTCGAGAAACGGGTCCTTGCCGTTTATGGACGCATGCTCTGGTTTTTCCTGCGATTCCACGTCATCTCCGCCGTCGTCTTTATTGGATGTCTCATCGGCACCGTCTACCTCTTCGACCTCGTCCCCAAAGCCTTCCTTCCCGTGGGTGATTCCGGGTTCATCCTCGGCCTCATGCGCGCCCAGGAGGGCTCCTCCCCCGAGGCCATGCGCGCTTACCAGAAACAGGTCGAAGAGGTCCTGCATAAAAATCCCTACGTTGCCACCACCTTCACCATGACCGGCAACAGCCAGTTCCTCAGTTCCGGCGACGGCCTGGTGATCGCGTTCCTCACGCCCGCCGACAAACGCCCCCCCATCACCGCCGTCAATGGCATGCTCTTCATGGGCATCGGCCAGATCCCCGGCGTCAGGCCTCTCATCGGGCCGCAGCCGGTGCTGCAAATCTCCGTCGGTGGTGCCTCGCAGCTCGCGGGCAAGTATTCCTACTCCATCTCCGGAACCAACCCCGCGGAGGTCTACGCCAGCGCCGACCTCGGTTCGATCGCCTACGAGTCGCCGGCGCGCGAAGGGCTGATCGTCGACGAAGGCGTGCTGGTGGAAATCCTGCGCCCCGGCACCGGCGACGCGGTGCGCGAAGGCGAAGTCGGCGAAGTGGTCGTCACCACGCTGTTCAACACCGACTACCCGTTGATCCGCTTCGGCACCGGTGACCTGTCGGCGATGATGCCGGGTCGCTCATCCTGCGGACGCACCAATGCGCGGATCAAGGGCTGGATGGGGCGCGCCGACCAGACCACCAAGGTCAAGGGCATGTTCGTGCATCCGTCGCAAGTGGCCGCGGTGGTGCGCCGTCATGCGGAAATCATCAAGGCGCGCCTCGTCGTCGACAATCCCGACGGCGTCGACCGGATGACGCTGCTGTGTGAAGTTCGCAACGCCGGCGCGGGAATCGTCGATGCCGTCGTCGACAGCCTGCGCGATGTCACCAAGCTGCGCGGCGAAGCCGCGTTGCGCGAGCCCGGCGCGTTGCCGAACGACGGCAAGGTGATCGACGACGTGCGGACGTATCGCTGACGGCGCGCGCGGGCAATTGTCCGCGTGTGCAATTGCTTGCGCATGCAACGGGCGAGGCGATCGGGTCCGCCAACGCCCCGCGCTTGCGACGCTGTGCGGGGACTGCAGTCGCGGGCTGCCAATGTTACGATGCGGGCCAGCCCTTGCGAACCACGCGATGACGACTGCTGTCCCCACGCAATCCTCCGCCGATCCGCTGACGCCGCTCGAAGAGCAGACGCTGCGCGACATCGCCGCCACCGGCGTCATTCGTGCATTCCCGAAGAACACGGTGCTGATCAACGAGGGCGATCGCGCCGACTCGATCTTCATCATCCTCACCGGTCGCGTACGCGTTTATTCCAGCAACACGCAGGGACGCGAGTTCGTCATCGACTTCCACGGCCCCGGCGAATACGTCGGCGAGATGTCGCTCGACGGCTCGCCGCGCTCGGCATCGGTCAATACGGTCGAGCCGACGACCTGCGCGGTGGTGAGCCGCACGCTGGTGCGCGAGTTCCTGCTCGCTCATCCCGACTTCGCCGAGCACCTGATCATGAAGCTCATCCATCGCGTGCGTGCGACGACCGAAAACGTCAAGAGCCTCGCGCTGACGGACGTCTATGGACGGCTCGCGCGCCTGCTCGACACCATTGCGCCGCCCGGCGACGGCGTTCGCGTGGTCCCCGAGCGGCTGACGCAGCAGGACATCGCCGATCGCGTCGGCGCGTCGCGCGACATGATCAGCAAGCTGCTGAAGGACCTCGTTGCAGGCGGCTACCTGTCGGTCAGCGACCGCACGATCACGCTGCACAAGCGATTGCCGAGCGGCTGGTAGCGCGTCGCGCTGCTTGCGCGGGACGCTCGCCGCATCCGCCGGCGATGTGAATAGTCGGCGTTTCGGGGACGGAATTTTCCATCGTCCCGGGCTCTCTGCCGCGCGATAGTGAGGCCGTGATTCGCGATCGGCCCGCAGCTCGAATTCCCCAAGGATCCTGCGAGACGGCACGCGAGGCGCCGGCGCCGACAACGCGCGCCGCACTCGATGGAGACGACCATGACGACCGATTACC
>CALCHA010000367.1 GCA_937901265.1 uncultured Phycisphaerales bacterium | reverse complement strand
ATCAAGCCGCGACGGAAGCTGCAGAAGTATCATGGCGACGCCCCGTTCGTCGATGAAAAGCCGCTCTCGGCACTCAGAGTGGCCGTCGTTCATGACTTTCTTTACACCTACGCCGGCGCGGAACGGGTCCTCGAACAGATCATCGAGCTCTTTCCGGAAGCCGACCTGTTCGCGCTCTTTGACTTCCTTCCCGAAGACAAACGGGGGTTCATCAAGAACAAAAAGGTCACCACCTCCTTCATCCAGAAAATGCCTTTCGCCCGCCGCAACCACCGCACCTGGCTGCCGCTCATGCCGCTGGCGATCGAGCAGCTCAACCTCTCCGACTACGACCTGGTGATTTCCAGCTCCTATGTCTGTGCCAAGGGCATCCTCACCCGCCCCGACCAGCTTCACATCTGCTACTGTCATTCGCCGGTACGTTTCGCCTGGGACCTGCAGCACCAGTACCTCGGTGAGGCGGGCATCGTCAAAGGGCTCAAAAGCTTCCTCGCCCGCGCCATCCTGCACTACACCCGGCTGTGGGATGTCCGCTCGTCGGTGGGCGTGGACGTCTTCCTCTCCAACTCGCTCTTCGTGGGCCGGCGGATTGAAAAGGTCTATCGCCGGCAGTCGACGCCGCTCTATCCGCCCGTGGACGTGGACAAGTTCACCGTCTTCCCGGAGAAGGAAGATTACTACCTCACCGCGTCGCGGCTGGTTCCCTACAAGCGCACGGCGCTGATCGTCGAGGCCTTCAACCGCATGCCGGACCGCCGCCTCATCGTGGTCGGCGATGGCCCCGAGCTCGACCAGATCAAGGCCATGGCCGGGCCCAATGTCCGCGTGCTGGGCTACCAGACCTTCGACCGCCTCAAGCTGCTCATGCAGCGCGCCAAGGCCTTCGTCTTCGCCGCGGAGGAGGACTTCGGCATCGTCGCCGTCGAGGCGCAGGCCTGCGGCACGCCGGTGATTGCGTTCGGCCACGGGGGCGTCACCGAGACCGTCATCCAGGGAAAGACGGGGCTCTTCTTCAACGAGCAAACGCCCGAGTCCATCGGTGCGGCGGTCACCGAATTCGAAACCCGGGGCCCCTGGGATCCCGACGTCATCCGCGCCCAGGCCGAGCTGTTTTCCATCCCCATGTTCCGCACCAAGTTCATGGACATCGTGACCCGCGAATGGGACGCCTTCACCCAACGCCGCAAGCGCAACGCCGCGGCGCTGGCCCCCGACCCCGAGTTCGGGCTCACCCCCCCCGCCGATCACGACCTTACCCGCCTCGATTCCTCCGACCCCACCGAATCCCCCGCCAGCGTCGGCTGATCTTTTTTTTCGGGAACGCTCATGACGCTTATCGATTCACCACCCCCCCCTACCGCCCGGGAGCAGGGCCCCCTCGCGCCGCCGAGGGACGATGAGGAGGCCCCCACGCTGCTCATCAAACCTCCCTCCGGGTGGGCCGCCCTGGACCTGCGCGAAGTCTGGCACTTCCGCGACCTGCTCTTCACCCTCGCGGGCCGCGACCTCAAGCTCCGCTACAAGCAAACCGCCCTGGGCGCCATCTGGGTCGTCATTCAGCCCCTCATGGCCGCCGGCATCTTCACCGTCGTCTTTGGCAAAATCGCCAACCTCTCCTCCGATGGCCTGCCCTACTTCATCTTCGCCTACGTCGGCCAACTCGGCTGGGGCCTCTTCGCCAACACCGTCACCAAGTCCTCCGGCTGCCTCGTGGGCAACGCCCACCTCATCTCCAAAGTCTACTTCCCCCGCTTCATCCTCCCCCTCTCCAGCCTCCCCTCCACCTTCGTCGACTCCGGCATCGCCGCCGCCATGCTCGTCGGCCTCATGTTCTATTACCACACCTTTCCGGGCGTCGGCATCCTCCTGCTGCCCCTCTGGATCGCCATCCTCCTGGCCATGTCCCTGGGCATTGGCCTGATCGCCTCCGCCCTCACCGTCTCCTACCGCGACGTCGGCTACATCCTCCCGGTCTTCATGCAGCTGCTCATGTACGCCTCCCCCGTCGCCTACGGCGTCTCCAACGTCCCCGCCTCCATCAAACCCTACTACTACGCCAACCCCCTCAGCCCCGTCCTCGAAGGCTTCCGCTGGTCGCTCCTCAACACGCCCGCCCCCGACTGGCAACCCGTCGCCTATGCCGCGGGCGTCGCCCTGCTGCTGCTCTTCGCCGGGGCGTTTTCCTTCAAGCGCATGGAAAGAAGGTTCGCTGATGTCGTCTAATAACACCGCCGTCTCCGTCCGCGGCGTTTCGAAATCCTACACCATCGCGCACAACGAGGAACGCCACATCACCCTCGCCGAGACCCTCCTCGCGCGCATGAAGAACCCCTTCAAACGCGCCCAACGTGAAACCTTCTGGGCCCTCAACGACGTCTCCTTCGATATCCAGAAAGGCGACGTCGTCGGCATCATCGGCCGCAACGGCGCCGGCAAGTCCACCCTCCTCAAAATCCTCTCCCGCATCACCCAGCCCACCACCGGCGAAATCCGCGTCCATGGCCGCATCGGCTCGCTGCTGGAAGTCGGCACCGGGTTCCACCCCGAACTCACCGGCCGCGAAAACGTGTTCCTCAATGGGGCGATCCTCGGGATGAACAAGGCGGAAATCCGCAAGCAATTCGACGCCATCGTCGACTTCGCCGGCGTCGAAAAGTTCCTGGATACCCCGGTGAAACGCTATTCCAGCGGCATGTACGTCCGCCTGGCCTTCGCGGTGGCGGCGCATTTGAATCCGGAAATTTTGATCGTGGATGAAGTGCTGTCGGTCGGCGATGCGGAGTTTCAGAAGAAGTGCCTGGGCAAGATGAAAGATGTGGCCAGCGGGGGACGGACGGTGCTGTTTGTGAGTCACCATATGCAGTCGGTTCAGGTGC
>CALCHA010000366.1 GCA_937901265.1 uncultured Phycisphaerales bacterium | reverse complement strand
AGGATGCGGAGGGGTTTTCGGCCGGGGCGGAGTCGCCGGGGGCGACCGAGGTGCGGCGGGTGGACCGCAAATCGGCAGTGATCACGGAAAACGGGGTGCGGTTTCAGATTGATCTGACGCACGGGCATAAGACCGGATTTTTCTGCGACCAGCGGGACAATCGCCGGCGGCTGACGGCGTTCACGGCGGGGGCGGAGGTGCTGGATCTGTGCTGCTATACGGGGGGCTTCGGGGTGTATGCGGCGACGCTGGGGAAGGCGGCGCGGGTGGTGTGTGTGGATCTGGACGAAGATGCGATTGCCCTGGCGCAGCGAAACGCGAATTTGAACAAGGTGTCGCGGGATGTGTTGTCGACGGCGCATTCGGATGTCTTTCCCTACATGCGGCAGTTGCAGGCGAGCGGGAAGCAGTTTGACGTGGTGGTGCTGGATCCGCCGAAGCTGATCGCAAACAGCGGCGAGTTCGCGGAGGGGCGGGCGAAGTATTTTGATTTGAACAAGCTGGCGGTGAATGTGGTGAAGCCGGGGGGCATGCTGGTGACCTGTTCCTGTTCGGGGTTGCTGAGTCCGGAGGAATTTTTCAGCGTGCTGCGTGGGGCGCCGCGGTCGTCTGGGCGGCGGGTGCAGGTGCTGGAATCGACCGGGCCGGGGCTGGATCATCCGGTGATGACCGATGCGCCGGAGTCGGCCTACTTAAAATGCCTATGGTGCCGCGTTTGGTGAAGAGCGGGGCGGCGTTTTGCCGAAAAGGGAGGTGGAAGCGACACCTTTTTTCTGGCAGACAGGAGCCTTGCATGCGGACGTTGAAATTGGCGCTGGTGGCGGTCGGATTGGCATTGACGGGCTGCGCGACGAACGCGCAGACCGGGACACTGGTGGGTACCGGCGCGGGCGCGGCGGTGGGCGCTGGAGCGGGGGCGATCATCGGCAACAACGTGGGCCATAGCCGCAACAACGGGGCGACGGGGGCGCTGATCGGCGGCGGGGTGGGGGCGCTGGGCGGCGGCGTGGGAGGCTATATGATCGGCAACGACATGGACCGCAAGCAGGGGCGGTAAGCGCGGAGATGTGAGAATCAGCAGCAGCGGGCTTCGCATGGGAACAGGCGAGGTCCGCTGCTTTTGCGCGGAGGGGTTGGGGCAGGGGTGGCAGGCGAAATGGAAAGGGGCAGGCTTTGACCGGTCTGGTCGGGCGCGATACAGTAGGGGTTCCTGACCGCGCTGGTAGCTCAATTGGATAGAGCGTCGGCCTCCGAAGCCGAAGGTTGTGGGTTCGACCCCCGCCCAGCGCAATAACGATTCGTTCCACCTGCCCATCGAAATCACCCTATGAGCCAGATGAGTGTCGACCAGGCCTTGCAGTTGGCCCTCCAGCATCAGGAGGCAGGCCACGGCGCGGAGGCGGCGGATATTTTTCGCCAGGTGCTGGCGATCTTTCCCGACCAGACCGATGCGTTGCACA
The DNA here is from genome assembly GCA_937901265.1 of uncultured Phycisphaerales bacterium. Lineage (GTDB taxonomy): Bacteria > Planctomycetota > Phycisphaerae > WQYP01 > WQYP01 > CALCHA01. Next base: position 4,923 of record CALCHA010000366.1, on the reverse strand, counting down.
TGCTGGGGGCGTTGCGTTATGCGCAGGGCGACCTTCACGAAGCTGAACGGCTGGTGCGGCGGGCGATTGAGCTGGCTCCCGAGGAGGCGTTGTATCAGGCGACGCTGGGGCTGATGCTGACGGGGTCTGGGCGGCCGACGCAGGCGGTGCAATTGCTGCAGGCGGAGGTGCGGCGGCATCCGGCGGTGCCCGACGGCTGGCTGTACCTGGGCTTTGCGCTGGCGACGCTGGAGCGCTACGAGGAGGCGGCGGGGGCCTTTCAGGAAGTGCTGAAGATCACGCCGGGGGATGGTCGGGCGCAGGCGAATCTGGGAATCGCGCTGTGTCATTTGAAGCGGTTCTCGGAGGCGGTGTGGGTGTTGCGTGATGCGATCAAGGCGCATCCGCGACGAGCGGAATTGCACAGTGTTCTGGGGACGGCGCTGCTGCAGTCGGGGCAGATCGAGGCAGCGGTGGTGGCGTTTCAAGAGGCCATCCGAATCGATAAAGACGCAGCGAGCGCGTATCAGAATTTGAGTACGGCATTGAACGCGCTGGGGCGGGTGCAGGATGCGGCCGACGCGGCGCGGCGGGCGGCGGAATTGCTGCCGCAGTTGCCCGCGGCACAGATCACCTACGCGGAAGCGATGCGTCACCTGGGCGATTTCGATGAATGCCGAGCGGCCTATGAGCGGGCGCTGCAGCGCCATCCCCATGAGGGGGATCTGTACAACAACTATGGCAACATCCTGAGCGATCAATCGGCCTTTCCGGAGGCGATTGCGGCCTACCGCAAGGCCATTGAGCTGCGGCCGGGGGAGCTGACCTACTACTCGAATCTTCTTTACACACTGCAATTTGCGCCGGGACTGGCGGCGGAAGAGATTTCCGCGGAACACGCACGCTTTGATGCGGCCCTGTGTCAGCCACTCGCCGAGGGCGGGCGCGAATACCTCAATGAACCGGCGGCCCGGCGGCGGCTGCGGGTGGGGTATCTGTCGACGGAATTCCGCTCGCACGCCCTGGGCTTTTACCTCTTGCCGCTGCTGGCGAATCATGACAAGGCGCAGGTGGAAGTTTTCTGCTATGCGGACGTGGCCAAGCCCGATTTCATGACATTTCGACTGCGGCAACTGGCGGACGGGTGGCGGGAAATCCGCGGCGAGTCGGATGAGGCACTGGCGGAACGCATTCGCACTGATGGCATCGACGTGCTGGTGGATCTGCACCTGCACATGGGCGGCAATCGGCCCCTGGTTTTTGCGCGCAGGCCCGCACCGGTGCAGATCGCGTTCGCGGGCTATCCGGGAAGCAGCGGACTGTCGGCGACGGGGTGGCGGCTGACGGATCGGTTTCTGGAGCCGACGCCGCCGGCACCCTCCAGCGAGACGCCGCTGCCGGTGCTGGAGACCTTCTGGTGTTACGCGCCGCAGACGCAGGTCGCGGTGAACGCGCTGCCCGCGCCGGCGGCGGGGCACGTGACGTTCGGGAATCTGAACAACTTCAAAAAGATCAACGAGGCGGCAATCGCCCTGTGGGCGAAGGTGCTCCACGCCGTTCCGGGATCGCGGATCAAGCTGCTGGCGGCGGAGGGATCGCACCGTCGCTGGGCGACGGCCATTTTCGAAAGGGCGGGGATCGGGGCGGAGCGGATTGAGTTTGTGGCGCGGGCGGCGATCGAGAAGTATCTGGCGGCCTATCACGAGATCGACATCGGTCTGGACACGTTTCCCTACAATGGCCACACGACGAGCCTGGACTCGGCGTGGATGGGCGTGCCTGTCGTGACCATCATCGGAACGAGCCCCGTCTCTCGTGCGGGATGGAGCCAGTTGAGCAACCTCGGTCTGACGGAGCTGGCGGCGCGCGATGAGGAGGAATTTGTGCGGATCGCGGCGGCGTTGGCGGGCGATTTGCCGCGGCTGGCGGAGATTCGGGCGGGGCTGCGGGAGCGGATGGAGCGTTCGCCGCTGATGGATGGGAAAGCTTTTGCGCGGGGGGTGGAGCAGGGGTATCGGCAGGCGTGGGAGCACTGGTGTGCGACGGTCTCGCAGGCGGGGCGGGGCCAGATGGGCCAGTGGATCGGGCTGGGCGGCATGTGAGCAGCAAGTCGCCGAAAAGCGTCGCCGCGCAGCCGCGAGCTCCAGTTTCGCTTCGTGCGCCGGCTTCGTATACTGGTCGATCCCGTTGAAATCACCGAATCCGGTTCAGGAGCCGCCATGCCCCGCGAGGAAGATGAAGAGAAGAATTCCAAGGAAGAGCTCGTCTCCGGGTTGGAAGTGGGGATGCGGGTCTTTTTTACGAAATATGGCTCCTATTTGCTGCTGACCGCGGCGCTGCTGCTCCTGGGGTATCAAGGCTACCGCTATTTTCAGACCAAGCACGAGGTAGCCGTTCAGCAGGCGTGGATCGACCTTCAGAGTGCCGAGGGCGGCGGCTATGACGCGGTGGGGCAGTTGGCCAAGGTGATTGCGGACCATGATGTGAAGCCGGTGCAGGCGCAGGCTTATTTGACGATGGGAAACTTGTACCTGCGGTCGGTGGCCGAAGGCGTGCCGCCGACGAACGCGGCGGGCGCGAAGTTTGATCCCGACACGCAATTGGCGCAGGCGGAGGATGCCTTTCGCAGCGCGCTGACGCGGTTTCCGGGGGATCGGCTGGTGGAGGGTACCGCGCGGATGGGGCTCGCGACGGTGGCCGAGGACCGCGGGAATTGGGATGAAGCGAAGAAACAATATGACGTGTTGACCGATCCAAACGGGGCGTTTGCAGGATCGGCGTTGGAGATGGCGGCAGGGACGCGGCTGGCCAAGCTGGATGATCTTCGCAAAGCGCCGCGGCTGGCGACGGGGGCGACGGTGAATCTGCCCGGCGCGGGCTCGGGCATTCCGGGGCTTGAGTCACTGGGCCTTCCCGGGGGGATGGACCAGAACTTCACGCTGCCGGGCTCGAACGGCCCGGCAGGGCCGACCGCACCCGCTGGGCCGACCGCACCGGCGGGGCCCCCGCTGGATATCGCGCCGCCGGCAAGTGCACCGGCGGGCGGGAATCCGTAAGGGGGTCGGCGGGGGTGGCGGCGGCGGGGCGCGGAAAGTCTGCGCCCGGTTATCATGCCTCCCGCTCTTTCGGAGGCATGTGATGTCCACGCGTACCGGTATCGTGACGAGCGCTCTTCTGGCGGGCTCCCTGTTCTCCTGCACGGCGGTGCCTCGCCCGCAAGGCGCGGCCGCCGGTTCCGGCCCCGTGGCGCAGGCCCCTTCCGAAAGCGCCACCCGTCCGGCGGCGCAGGCCACGGTGGAGGAGCGACTGCTTTCCACACCGACCCGCCGCGTGCTCAAGCTGTCCAACGGGTTTACCGTGATCCTGCAGCGCAACGCGACGGCCCCCGTCGTTGCGGCGCGGGTTTACGTGAAGGCGGGGAGCCTCACCGAGCAGCAGTACATGGGGGCGGGGATCAGCCACGTGCTTGAGCATCTGGTGGCGGGGGCGAGTTCGGGCAAGCGCGGCGAAGCGGAGAACACGCTGCTGCTGCAGGAAATCGGCAACGATTCCAACGCCTACACGACGACCGACCACACCTGCTATTTCATCACCACGACCGCGGAGAAGTGGCCGGTGGCGCTGGATCTGCTGGTGGACTGGACCACCGATGCGGACTTTACGCCGGAGCAGTTTGCGCGGGAGTACCAGGTGGTGCAGCGGGAGCTGGAGATGGATGAGGCGGAGGCGGAGCGGACCTTCGACACCCACGTGGCGTCCAACCGCTACCTCGTGAATCCGGCGCGGCTGCCCGTGATCGGGTTTAAGCCCGCGTTTCAGAAGCTGACCTTTGCGGACGCGCGGGCCTATTACCAGGAGATGTACGTCCCGGACAACATGATCATTTCCATTGCCGGAGATATTGATCTGGACGCGGCGGAGGCCAAGGTGCTCAAGGAAGTGGGCAGCATTCGCCGAAAAAAAGTACCGGCCATTGCCCTCCCGGCGGAGCCCCAGGTGATGGTTCCGCGGCGCGATGTCGCCCATGGCGATGTGAAGCAGGCGCGGGTCTCCTGGGCCTTTCCGACGACGTCGCTGTTCAATGATGATCTCTACGCAACGGACGTGCTCGCGGCGGTGCTGGGCGGCGGCGAGTCCTCGCTGCTGGTGCGAAAGCTGCGGGATGATGCGGGCCTGGTCACGGGTATCGAATGCTACAACGACACGCCCGCCTATACGTCCGGATCTCTCGAGGTGACCGCGATTCTGGCACCCGACAAGATCCCGGCTGCGGAGAAGGCCGTCATGGCGGTGCTCGATGGGGTGGTGAAAGAGGGCGTCTCCGCCGACGCCTTGGAGCGCGCAAAAGCCACCGCCCGCGCAGCGCTGGTCTATGGCGACCAGACGGCGGAACAGCAGGCCACGCGGAATGCCCTTGATTTCCTGAACACCGGGAATATTGATTTTACCGAGGCCTACACGGCAAACCTCGGGAAGGTGACGGCCGCACAGGTGCAGGCGGCGGCCGCGCGATTCATTCAGCCGCAGCGGCTGCTCACGACCGTGCTGCTGCCGGCGGGCGCGAAGGATCCCTACGCCGGGGCGGACCCGGGGGCGGCAGCGACGGCGACACAGGAATCTGGCGTCCAGAAGAGCACGCTGCCCAACGGCGTGACGCTGCTCGTCACGCGCAACCCGGCCGCACCCATCGTGTCGATTCAGCTCTACACGCTGGGGGGGCTGCTGGCGGAGACGGACAAGACCAACGGGGCCGGGGCGGCGATGATGGAGCTGATGACGCGCGGCAGCGAGACGCGGACACACGAGCAGATCACCGACTTTCTGGATCGCACCGGGACGCTGCTCACCGCGGAATCGGGAAGCAATTCGTTTGCGCTCTCGATGACCGCGCTCAAGGAAAACGCGCCCGCGGCTGCCGAGCTGTTTGCCGATCTGGCGCTCCAT
>CALCHA010000365.1 GCA_937901265.1 uncultured Phycisphaerales bacterium | reverse complement strand
AACTCGCGCTCCCCCTGCAGGACATGGATTTCGACGCTGGTCTGGTTGTCGGCGGCGGTGGAAAAAGTCTCGCTCTTGCTGGTGGGGATCGTCGTGTTGCGCGGGATCATCACGGTCATCACGCCGCCGTAAGTCTCCACGCCCATGGACAAGGGGGTCACATCCAGCACGAGGATGTCTTTGACCTCCCCGGTGGTGATGCCGCCCTGAACCGCGGCACCGATGGCGACCGCTTCGTCCGGGTTGACGCTTTTGTTGCCTTCCTTGCCAAAGATTTCCTTGACCATCGTCTGGATGCGCGGCATGCGGGTGGAACCACCAACCAGCAGAATTTCGTCAATCTGGTTCGCCGCAAGGCCGGCATCCTGCAACGCCTTGAGCACCGGCTGGCGGCAGCGTTCGGTGAGCGCCGCGGTCAGCGATTCAAATTTGCTGCGCGTGATGGACATCTGCAGGTGCTTGGGGCCGCTGGCATCGGCGGTGATGAAGGGCAGGTTGATCGTGGTTTCCATATTCGCGGAGAGTTCGATCTTGGCCTTTTCCGCGGATTCCTTAAGTCGCTGCAGCGCCATCGGATCCTTGCGAAGGTCGATGCCCTGTTGCTTGCGGAATTCCTCCGCGATGTAGTCAACGACGGCCTGGTCGTAATCATCGCCGCCGAGGTGGGTGTCGCCGTTGATGGAGAGGACTTCGAAGACGCCTTCGCCCACGTCGAGCACCGACACGTCGAACGTGCCACCGCCGAGGTCAAAGACGAAGATCTTTCCGCCTTTTTTCTGATCCATCCCGTAGGCCAGCGCCGCGGCGGTGGGTTCGGGGAGGACGCGCTTCACGGTGAGGCCGGCGATTTCGCCGGCTTCCTTGGTGGCGAGCCGCTGCGAGTCGTTGAAGTACGCGGGCACCGTGATGATGGCCTCGGTGATTTTTTCACCGAGGTAATCCTCCGCGGTCTTTTTGAGATCCTGCAGAATCATGGCACTGATTTCGGGCGGCGTGAACAGCTTGCCACGGACGTCCACCTTCACCAGTTCCTCGGCGCCGCCGACGACCTTGTAGGGCACCAGCTTTTCTTCGCCGCTGACTTCGGAATGGCGGCGGCCCATGAAGCGTTTGATGGAAAAGACCGTGTTCTGCGGGTTGGTCACCTGCTGGTGTTTGGCCGGCAGGCCGACGAGTCGCTCACCTTTGTCCGTGAAGCCCACGACCGAGGGCGTGAGGCGCGAACCCTGCGCATTGACGAGCACCTTGGCCTGGGTACCCTCCATCACGGTCACCACCGAGTTGGTCGTTCCCAAGTCGATCCCAATCACCTTCGCCATGAGTCAGCTCCTGTGTTTCTTGAATATAATTCCGGGCGGCGACGAAAGTTGTGAGAACCAATAAGTGCACCGCTTGTGAACCGGTTATGCAAGTGTTGTGCCGCGGGATGAAGCGTCGGGAGTTCTGCTGCAACCCATGATCATTAAATGATTTAAAAATTGAGCCTGGCGGTGGATCGGCGATCATCCCCTGCCATCTCACTGCCGACTGCCGTCCTGGCAGGATACGTCCCGGCGCGCCCATGCTCCCCCTGGGCCTCACTTACGCGGCCCCTTCACCCGCTCCTCCAGTTCCCTGACCTTTCGGCGATTCGCCAGCTTGGCCACCGGACTCATCCGGTCGAGCAGCAGGATTCCGTCGAGGTGATCGTTCTCATGCTGGATGATTCGCGCCGTATAGTCGGTCAGATTCTCTGAAAAAGGCCGCCCGCGCTCATCGAGCGCCTCCACGCGGACATGGGTGAACCGCGGTACCTTAATGCGGATGGTCGGCAGGCTCAGGCAACCCTCCTCGCCCTCTTCCGATCCCCGCTCATCAGTCAGCACGGGGTTGATGTAGACCTTGGCGTCTTCGCGCTTCGCCGATTCCGCCGCCACAAATATCCGCAAGCCCAACCCCACCTGCGGCGCGGCAAGACCCACGCCCTTGTGCTCGACCATCACGTCCTTCATCCGTTCGGTCACGGCAACGAGCCAGTCGTCAAACTGCCGCACGTCGGCCGCGATCTTTTTGAGAATGGAGTCCGGGTAGACCACCAGCTTCAGGGAAGCCGGCGCCACCAGCGCGATGTCGATAGTGGAGGGTCGTGCTTTCATCGCCTCATTATAGAAGGACCACCGGACGTCGGCGACAAGCGCCGGGTCAATATCCATTCTTTCCGGTCGCTCAGTGGGTGATGAAGACGTTAAAGTCCTGCAGGGCCTTCTCCATCGTCTCGTGGAAGGTGAAGAGCTTGTGCAGATTCGTAATCTTGAAAACTTTGTGCAGCTCCGGCCGGATGCCCGCGATGAGCACCTTTCCGCCCAGCGGATCGAGCGCTTTTTTCAGCTGCAAAAGCACGCCGAGCGCCTGCGAGGACATGAAACGCACTGCCGAGAACTCGAGGATCAGCTTGCGATGATCCTGCTTCTCGACCAGCTCCAGCAGGTTGCGGCCCAGCGCGTCAATGTTCGCCGAGTCCAGCACCGCAAGATTCTGGAAACTGACCACGGTGACGTCTTTGTACTGCTCAATCAGGAGCTGATGGTCCACGCAGAACTCCTCGGGATAACCCTGCACAATCGCGGTCAAACGTTATCGAGCATTCCCCGGCGGCTGTCAAACCCGCCTTTGCGCGGTCCTGCGATCATTGGCGGTCCAGAGCGGCCATGGGGTGGGGCGGGCAGGCTTCCATCTCCAGCATCCGCTGCTTGGTCACGACCCCGCCCGGAGCGGAAAAGCCGGTCATGCGACCGCCGGCGCCCAGCACGCGGTGGCAGGGGACGAGGACCGGCCAGGGATTGGCCCCCAAGGCGGCACCGACGGCGCGGCTTGCGGCAGGTTTTCCCAAGGCCCGGGCGATCTCCCCGTAGGTGCGTTTTTCGCCGCTGGGAATGCCCGCGACCACTTCAAGCACGCTCCGCTGGAAGGGGGTGACGCTCGACCAGTGCAGGCGGCTGCGCCAGTAGGTCCAGTGGCCGACGAACTCCAGGTCGGTCCAGCCGCGCAGGCCGGTGGTGTAGTACTGCTGAAGGTAGCGAACGAATTCGGGAAACCACTTGGGAATGACGTCGGAATGGAAGGTGCCGTGCCCATCGCCGAGAACTTCGAGGCAGGCGGGGTGGCGGGCGAGGATGGCGGTACGGAGGGCTTCGCAGGAAAGGCCGGGAGGGAGGACCTGGGCGAGCAGTGCGGTTTGAGGTTTTTGTGAAAAGGAAGCAAGTTCAGCGGCATCGTCAGGGGGAACGATCCAGACGGCGGCGGAAAGGCCCCAGGCCGTGGGAATGAGGGCCATACGGTACCCGCCGCGCGGCAAGTGACGCAGGGGCTGCCGCTTAGCCGCGACATCGGGCCAGTGGACCGCAGTTGTGGAAGTCACGACTTTCCGAACCTGTTCTGCAACGACCATAGCGCATCCTCGTTAATCCAGTGTGGCTCGTTCCGTCCCATTTCCGATAGTATAGGTTATTGGCACCTTGTGGAGCGAGCGGAAAAGGCGGAAGGTACCCTTATCGACGGTCAGATGCCGGCGGCTCGGGTCCTCCGTGTGGTGATGCAAGAGGGCGGAAGTCGTGGGAGTAAATTCATGTCGGGTATCGAGCTGACCACCTCACAGAAAGTGCAGATCGCCTTTGTCACGCTGGTGCTGGGCATCGCTGGGTATGAAATGATCCACGGGATGAGGCCCGGGCCGGACATGAACGTGGCCTCCTGGACGGAGGCGCGGGCGGTGGGCAACGATCCGGGCAAGCCCATCACCGTGAAGAATCCCACCGACCCGACCAAATCGGGCACGGCGACCATTTTGAGCAGCTACGACGGGACGTTGGAAATCGCGGAGTACCCCGAGGCGTCCAACAAGGGCATCGAAATTCGCTTCAAGCCCGATACCCGCCGCGCGGCGTACCAGATTTACAAGGACCCCGTCGCCGCCATCACCGCGATCAAGGATCCCTACATGCGGGCGATGACGATGGCGGCATACTCCGCGTCGTGGAATCGGCCGCTGGGGCTGTTGGGTTCCGCGGGGATGACGAAGGACCAGCTGACGGCCGAAAAAGCCGCGCGTGACCTGATGATGAGCGAGGTCCTGGTGTATGACCAGGAAGCGCACGCGGGGGCCATCGCACCGGCGCTGCACAAGGAGCTATCGGTGGCGCTGGCTGCCTTCCGCAAGACGCCGGGGGACGCGATGAAGGACCGTACGAAGGCCCTCGCCGCACGCAAGGTGATCACCGCCGCGCTGGCCTATATGGCGGCCGTGCAGAACAAGCGCATGGCCGCGGTCAACAAGTATGTCGCCGCGGTGGACAAGGGGATGCTGAAAGAGCAAAAGCCCAAGATCACCGCTGCCCTCACCCCGGCGATGGTCAACAAATTCAAGAACGCCATCGGTCCGACGGCCGTGGTGGCGGCACCGGTGCTGACGAAATCTTAAAGAGGTGAGGGGGCGTTTTCAGGGCTGGGCGATCGGGGGATCAGCCAAATTCGTCGCCGCGGAAGGTGTGCCCGAGGTAGGTCTGGCGGACGAGGGGATTGTTGATCAGCTCGCGCGGGGTGCCCACGGCCTGGACAGCGCCGTCGTTGATGATGATGGCGCGATCGCAGACCTCCAGCGTGCGCTGGACGTTGTGGTCAGTGATCAAAATTGCCTTGCCCAGAGAGTCTTTGAGCTGTCGAATTTCGCGCTGCAGGTCCTCGACGGCGATCGGGTCGACGCCGGAGAAGGGCTCATCCAGAAGGATCAGCTGCGGATTGGTCACGAGGGAACGGGCGATCTCGAGCTTGCGTCGTTCTCCGCCGGAGAGAGTGATCGCCTTCTGCTTGCGTGTCTTGGTGAGCCCGAACTGCTCCATGAGATGCTCGGCCTCTTCCTTGCGCTGCGCCTTGGTGCGGCGCGTGGTCTCCAGGATGGCCAGCAGGTTCTGTTCCACGGTCATCCGCTGAAAGATGGAGGGTTCCTGCGAGAGGTACCCCATCCCGCGGCGGGCGCGCTTGTACATGGGGAGCTTGGTGATTTCAAAGCCGTCAAAGAGGACCTGCCCTCCATCGGGAACGACCATGCCCATGACCATGCGGAAGGTGGTGGTTTTTCCGGCGCCGTTGCGTCCCAGCAGGCCAATGACCTCGCGGTGGCCCACCTCAAAGGAGACCTGGTTCACGACTTTGCGTGGACCGTAGATTTTGACCAGATTGGAGGCTTTGAGAAGGATCATCCGGTATTTGGCGTCTCGCTAAGAGGGGTGGAACCTGGGGTCAAGGCGGGTCATTCTGACGGGTGAAGGCGAAGTTCGCAACAGGGCGGGGCGGAAGTGAGAAGTTGGGCGTGAGAAGGCGTGACTCAGGGGATGGTGCGCGGGGCGGGGGCGACCGCCGAGGGCGGTGGGGCGGCGATGGAGGTGCCGAGCGGTTTGCCGCAGTGGCGGCAGAAGCGATCGGGCGGGTCGTGGGTCCAGCCACAGTTGAGGCAGCGCAGGGCGGGGGAGGCGTCTTCCTCGGGTGCCTCGATGATGCGTGCCACGCGTTCGACCTGCGCCAGGAGCAGGTACCAGAGGCCCAGCACGAGCGTGACGCTGGAGATGATCAGGAGGCCGTAGGCGATGATGGCCAGGGCGGGCGGCTGCTCCTGGGCGTTGACGGCCCAGTGGATGGAGTTGTAGTAGAGCGTCCAGCCGGCGACGGCGCTGAAGCCCGCGGTGATGAGCATCATGCGTGCGACGCGTCGCGACTTTCGCCGGCGACGCACCGCGGGCTCGGGCAGGCCGACGTCGTGAGGGTGGATTTTTTCCGTGATCATGAGCAGCTACAGACACGCACGGCGGGGCGGGGTGAGCAACATTGTAAGGATTGTAGGCCGGTGGCGCCCGCCCTGCACGACTTCGACGATTCGACAGTGGGACTGCGTCGGGATCACGCGGCTCAGGCGCAGTCCTGCGGCCGCGAGGGAGCGGCCATCGACCAATGCGCGAAATTCGTCGCTGGCGCAGGCAAGGGAAATCACTCGGAATGGGTGAGGGCGGCGTGACGGACGTAGTCGGATAGGCCGCGGAACCCACCCTTGTGGGCAGCCTGTTCGAGAAACGCCTTTTCCATGGCGGTGAGTCGAATATTCAACTGCATGGAGCGCATGGCATCTGAAGCCGGTGTGGGGGGAATCTTGCCGGTTTCGAGAAGGTATGCGACGGTCACGACCAAGGCCTCCCGGGTGTTTTTCACGCACTCTTCGGCGGTCTTGCCGTCGCTCATGACGGTGGGGAGTTCAAGACCGCGTCCAAAATACTCCCCATCTTCCATCTGCAGGATGATCTGATACTGCTGGGCCAGTTGCCTCGCTTCTCTCAAGCTTTACCGGGCAATCGGGCGG
>CALCHA010000364.1 GCA_937901265.1 uncultured Phycisphaerales bacterium | reverse complement strand
GCGCTGCCGCGGGAAAGCCGCGGAATGGCGATCGCGGCGAGGATGCCGACGATGACCACAACGACCACCAGTTCGATGAGGCTGAATCCACGGGTGCATTTCTGAGGGACGGGGGCCATGGGGGTTCTCCAACAAATGCCTGATGTAAAAATGACAGTGCCCTGCTCGGGTACTTCAAACATCGGCCGGGCGGAGGGGCTACTTGACCTGTTTTTCGCGTGTGGACAAGGTTCGGGAAAGCGCCGCGGCTTCGGCGGCAGTGTCGATCTGCAGGACGATGACGTTCCCCTGCCCCTGCAGGGTGGCGGCACCCGCGGTGACGCCGGCGAGGACCAGCCCGTCGAAGCGTTGGCCGACCTCGACCATGGTGCCATCGATGACCGCGGTGCCACCGGCGCGGCCCATCAGGAAGACGGCGGTGAGCTTGTGGGCCTTGCGGAAGGCGTCGGCATCAATGCGCACGGGGGCGGCCGGCGTGGCGGTGGGCAGCGCGTCGTCGATGGAGGCGACGGGGGCGGTGGCGATCCAGCCAGCGGGAGGAGCGAAGGCGTCGGTGAGGTCAGCGGCGGCGCTTACGCGGTCGAAACGGGCGGCGAGGCTGAGGGTACGCGGATGCGCGGCGGCGGGGCTGGCGGGGACGGGGCGCGCGGTGGGAGCGGCCACCGGGAGGGCTGGCGCGGGTGCACCTTGGGCGGCTTGCGGGGCACCGCCGTGCAGGAGGAAGGTATCGACGCACCATGCGGCCGCGGCGGCGGCGATCAGGCCGACGTAGAGGTGGTTCTTGGTGATCTTCATGGCATCTCCACGAGGTTCATCGCGCGGCCTCCGGGCGGGACGCGACTGCGGTGTGCCAGCGCAGTTTCATCACCAGGCCCTGGCCGGGCGAATCGTCGCTGTAGCGGCCGGAGCAATCGGCGGCGGCAATGTCGATGTCGGGCATGGTGCGGCGAAGATCCGCGAGGAAGGCGTGCAGGTCGGCGAAGCGGCAGCGGCCGGAGAGACTGATGGGGATGACGGCGTAGAGGGGAAAGGGCTCGGGACGGCCGGCCTCGATGGTGTCGATGCGGAAGTCGTGGAGGGCGGCGAGTTCGCTGAGGGCCTGGAGGCGGCTGTTGACCGCGGCGGGCGGCTGAAGCTGCAGGGGATGGGCGGCGAGGGAATCGGCGGCGGTCCGGGCGATGCGTTCTCCGGAGCGCTCCTGAAAGTGTTGCGCGTCGAGATTCTGGCGCTGGGTTTCGAGCTGGGTGACCAGTGCGGCGTAGGCATCGCGGGCGTGGAGCATCGGGTGCAACAGCAGGAACCAGGCGGTGAGGGTGAAAGCGAGGACGAAGCCGCCGCCGAGGGCGTGAGCGGTCCAGAGCCGCGGCGTTGCAGGGGACTTGTTCATGGGGTGGGACCTCCGCCGGGGGCACCAACGACGAGACAGGAGAGCTGGAAGCTGAACGCGTCGCTGCCCTGAAAGGCGTCGCGGCCGGACTTGACGAGGCGCACCTCGTCGAACAGGCCGGCCTGGCCGATGCGTTCGACGACGCGGGTGATGGAGGCCTGGTTGCGCACGAGGCCGGTGAGCTGCACCTGCAGGCGCAGGGGGCCGGCGTATGGATCGAGCTTGAGGGGCTTGCCGTCGGCATCGACGGGGGTGGCGGTGGAGGTGGGGGCGGGGTCGAGGTCCCAGCGGAGGGAGGTGAGCATGCCCTCATCGGCGAGGCCGGAAGCGAGGAGAGCGAGGAGGCGGGCGTAGTCGGGCGGGGCGTTGACGGTGTCGCGGAGGCGGAGATCGGCCTGGATGCGTGTGAGGCCGGCGGCGGTGGCGGCTTTGCGGTCGTTGATGGCGGCGGAGGCGGTCTGGATGCGGGTGATTTCGCCGCGCACGGAGCGGTCGTCGATGCGCGAGAAGGCGTGCAGGGCGACGGCGGCGAGGGCCAGCAGCAGGCCCTGGCCGACGGCGATGAGGACCCAGCGGCGTGCGACCATGCGTTGCCGGCGGCGGAGGCGGTGATGGGGGGAGAGAAGGTTGACGCTCATGCCCAGGCCTCCTCGACGTAAAGGGCACCCGCGAGCGCGCCGCAGAGGCCGGGCCATGCGGCGGTGGCGGCGGGATCGAAGGCGGGCGGAGAAAGGGCGATCGCGGACTGGCCGGAGAGTTCTCCGACGGCGTCCACGAGGCCGGGGATCGCCGCGCCGCCGCCGGTGAGGAAGAGTTGCCCGAGGGAGAGATGCTGGTAGCGGTGGCCGATGTAGGCGTGGGTGAGCTTGAGTTCGTGGGCAATGGATTCGGCGGCCTGTTGCAGCGGGCGGCGCATGCGGGCGGCGGCACCGCTGTTGTCCAGCGCCAGGCCGACCTCCTGAAGGACATGATCGGCAAGTTCAGCGGGCAGGTCGTCGCCGGCGGCAGCGAGGAGGGTTTCGCGCAGGGTGGCGACACCGACATCGTCGAGGGTGCGGTGGTAGAGGACATCGGGCCCGTGACCGATGACGAAGCGGGTGGCGGTCCAGCCGATGTCGATGAGGGTGTGGACGGTGTCGTCGGCGGAGGCCAGGGCGCGGGCTGCGAGGGCGTTGAGGGCGAGGGGCATGGGGAAAAGGGAGAGGACGTCGAGGCCGGCATCGAGGAGGCGGTCGACGAGCGGGTCGGCGGCGGCGTGGGGGAGAGCGACGGCCATGACGTGGGAGGCGGTGCCGCCGCGGGCGAGGGCGGGCAGATCCCAGAGGTCATGCTGGAAGGAGGCGGGTTTGAACCGGGCGATGCGTCCGAGTTCGACGCCAGCGACCTTGCGCACGGCGGGGGAGGCGGCGCCGCCGGGGGGAAGCTCGAGGCTCTCGATGCGCAGGGCGGCGGCGGGGGCATTGAGGACAACGCGGTTGCCGCGGAAACCGCGGCGGGCGATGAGTTCGCGGAGCCGGGCGGCGTCGGCGGCGGACCAGTCGGTGAGGCTGGAGCGTTCCACGGCGGCGGAGGCGACGAGTTGCACATCGTCGAGGGAGACACGGGCCTGCGCGAGCTTGAGGGAACGGGCGCCCAGGTCGATGCCGATGGCGGTGAGGCGGGACTTGCGGAAGAAGTTGATCAACGGTGGCCTCCGGCGCCTTGAGCCATGCCGACGAGGTCGAAGAGGGGCAGGAACATGCTGACGGCGACAAAGCCGACGAAGGCACCCATGACGATGAGGATGATCGGCTCGATGAGGCTGGAGAGTGACTTGAGGACGATTTCGTTTTCTTCATCGAGGAAGTCGGCGACGTGGGTGAGGAGGGTGCCGAGCTTGCCGGTTTGTTCGCCGTTGCGGATGGCCTCGGAGACGGAGGGGTTGACGAGGGTGGTGCCGACGAAGGGGGTGCTCATGGGCATACCCTTGGTGACGGCGTCTTCGGCGCGGGCGATGAGGTCGCGGTAGCAGGGGCTTCCGGCGGCCTGTTTGACGAGGGCGAGGGAATCGAGGAGGGGGACGTAGGAATCGACGAGGGTGCCCAGGAGGCGGGCGATGCGCGCGGTGGCGAGGTTTTTGAGCAGGCCGCTGAACTTGGGAATGCGCAGGCAGGCGGCGTAGAGCTGGCGTTTTCCGGCCTCGGTGCCGAGCCAGAACTTGATGGCGAAGCCCGCGGCGATGAGGGCGGCGAGGACAGCCCACCAGTAGCTCTGGACGAAGTGGCCGATGGTCATGAGAAACTTGGTGGTGGGAGGGAGCGCGACATCGAGTGTTTTGAAGAGATCACCGAATCGGGGGAGGACGAAGACGAAGAGCGTGATCATGACCGAGACGCCGACGCCGCAGAGGAGGATGGGGTAGACCATGGCCCCCACGACGGTATTTTTGAGTTTGACCTGGCGGCGGGTGAGGGTGGCGAGGCGATCGAGCATGCGTGGCAGTTCGCCGCAGGCTTCACCGGCGGCGATGAGGCTGCGTGAGACGGCGTCGAAGTAGTCGGGCTGCTCGGCGAGGGCTTGGGTGAGCGAGACGCCGCCTTCGACCTTGGCGCGGACTTTCGCCAGGACGGCGGCCCAACCGGGGTGGTTCATCTGGCGTTCCACGATGGCGAGGGCTTCGGTGAGGGGCGTTCCGCTGGAGACGAGGATCTGCAGGTGGCGGGAGAAATTGGCGAGGTGCTTGAGGCGCGTGCCGCCCGCCTTGGTGATGCGCTGCCCCCCGCGGCGGGTGCCCTGGGCGACGGGCTGGACCTCGGTGGCGAAGAGGCCCTGCTGGCGGAGGAGGTCGGTGGCCTCTTCTTCGGATGCGGCGTCGATGAGGGCGGTGGCGGACTGGCCGTTCTGGTCGATGGCGCTGTAGTGGTATTTCATGCGGCGGCTCCCGCGGGGGCGAGGGCGTCGCCCTCCTCATCCCGCTGGGTGGCGAGCAGCACTTCGTCGAGGGTGGTGCGGCCATCAAGGGCGAGGGCGACGCCCTCTTCGCGAAGGCTCTTCATGCCCAGCTTGGCCATGCGGTCGCGGAGTTCCTGAGTGGAGGAGCCGCGGTGCACGGAGCGGCGCATTTCGCTGGTGATTTCCATGACTTCATAAAGGGCCGCGCGGCCGCGAAAGCCGGTGTCGTGGCACTGCAGGCAGCCCGCGCCCTTGCGGAAGGCACGGCCCGACATATCGGTGAGACCGGCATCACGGAGTTCGGCTTCGCTGGGGTAATATTTGGCGGCGCAAGCCCCGCAGACCGTTCGCACCAGCCGCTGGGCGACCACGCCGTTGAGGGCACCCGAGAGCAGGTAGGGCTCGATGCCCATGTCGGTGAGGCGGGCGACGGCGGCAGGGGCATCGTTGGTGTGCAGCGTGGCCAGCACAAGGTGCCCGGTCTGGGCGGCCTGAATGGAGACGCGGGCGGTCTCCTCATCGCGGATCTCGCCGACCATGATGATGTCGGGGTCCTGGCGGAGAATGGAGCGGAGGGCCTTGGCGAAGGTCATGCCGATCTGGGCGTTGACCTGGATCTGGTTGATGAGGTCGAGCTGGTATTCGACGGGGTCTTCGACGGTGACGAGGTTGAGTTCGGGATCGCGGAGGAGATCGAGGGCGGAGTAGAGGGTGGTGGTTTTGCCGCTGCCGGTGGGACCGGTGACCAGCACGAGGCCGTTGGGCTTGGTGAGCATGCGTTTGAAGGCGTCGAGCATGTCGGTGCGAAAGCCGAGCTGGCCGAGATCCATGCGCAGGTTGGCCTTGTCGAGGATGCGCAGGACGAGCTTTTCGCCCAGAAGGGTGGGCATGGAGGAGACACGGAGGTCGATGTCGCGGCCTTCGGCGACGATGCGGACGCGGCCCTCCTGCGGCAGGCGTTTCTCAGCGATGTCCATCTTGCCGATGACCTTGACGCGGGAGATGATCGCCGAGTGCATACCCGTGGGCGGCTTCATGAGATCGCGCAACACGCCGTCGATGCGGTAGCGGATGCGCGTGCCTTTTTTGTCGGGCTCGACGTGGAGGTCGCTGGCCTTGTCGCGCACGGCGGAGAGGAGCATGAGGTTGACGAGATTGACGATGGGGCTGCCGGAGACCATTTTGTCGAGGTCGGAGACGGGCCCCTCATCGACCGCTTCCTTGTCGATGACGGAGATGTCGGCATCGACGAGGGAGGTGAGGAACTCGTCGACGTTGACGTTGCCGCCCTTGTACTTGGCGATGTATTCCTTGATGTTGGCGGCGTGGGCGAAGACCGGGCGGATGCGCTTGCCGGTGAGTTGTCGCAGGCGGTCGATGGCGGGGAGGCTCTGCGGCTCGGCCATGGCGACGGTGAGGGTGTCGCGCACGAGGAACATGGGAATGACGAGGAGGCGTTCGGCCTCTTCATCACCGACGAGCTTGAGCAGCGCGGGGTCGATCAGGCCGTGACGGAGCTGGCATACCTGGATGCCGGCGGAGGCGGCGAGGGTGGAGGCGAGGATGGCGGGGGTGATGAACTGCTTTTCAACGAGGACTTCGCCGAGCATGCGTCCGGTGGCTTTCTGGAGGACCAGCGCGTCGTTGAGCTGCTGACCGGTGATGAGGCCCTGATCAATCAGCAGCTGGCCGAGGCGAAGTTTGGGGGCGGGCAAACTCAGAGGAAGCTCCTGACGGCGGCGTTGACGTCGTCGAAATGTTCGAAGGAATCGGCCAGGCCGGTGAGTTCGATGGCGTCGCGGACGGTGTCGTTGGCGGCGCAGAGTTTGAGCGAGCGGCCGCCCTGCAGCAGGGCCTCGGCGGCATCCAGCAGCGTTTCCAGGCCGGGACTGTCGAGGAAGCTGATGGCGGCGGCATCGACGACATAGCGGCCCATGGTGCGCGTGGCGGCGGACTTGAGGGCATTCTTCATCTCAAGACAGGCGTCGCCGACGAGTGGGCCGGTGGGCCGGAGGACGACGACGGCACCCTGTTTGACTTCGTCGATTTTCATGGCTTATTGCTCCGCGGGGGCGGGAAGGGTGAGCGAGAAGGTGGAGCCGGCGTTGAGCTTGCTTTGCAGGGTGATATCGCCGCCATGGAGTCGCGCGATTTCGCGTGCCAGCGGCAGGCCCAGACCGGTGCCGGTGATCTTGTGGACGCGCGGGTCCCTGGAGCGGTAGAAGCGGTCGAATATTTTTTCGTGCTCTGATTCCTCGATGCCCAGGCCGGTGTCGGAGACGTCGATCTGCAGCGTGGTGCCATGGATTTTGGCGGAGAGTTTTGCGATGCCGCCAGCGGGGGTGTACTTGATGGCGTTGCCCAGCAGGTTGTGGAGGGCGACGGCGAGGCGTTCTCGATCAGCTTTCAGGACGGGGAGTTTGGGCGGCAGCTCGAAGATGAGCGTGACCTTCTTCTCCTGCGCCTGGGCGTCGTAATCCGCCTTCAGGCCGGCGAAGAGGGCATCGAGGCGCACGTCGTCGGATTTGAGGGTCATGGCTCCAGCCTCGATCTCGGCGACGGAAAGCATCTCGCTGACGACATGCTCAAGGCGGCGCGATTCCTGGGTGATCACGTTGAGACATTTGGCCCGCAGCGCGGGGTCATTCTCGCCGTCGTCGGCCAGCGTTTCGAGATACAGGCGGATGGTGGTCAGCGGCGTGCGCAGCTCGTGGGTGACATGCGCCACAAAGGCGTTGCGCGATTCGTCGGCGACGCGCTGCTGCGTGACGTCGTGGATGACCAGCATCACTTCGTCGGCGTCGTTGCGCCGCATGGGGCGGATTTCAAAGCGCAGCACGGTGCGGCCTTCGCCGGATTTTTCTTCGACCTCGACGACGCGGCGCTGGCGGTCCTTGCCGCTGATGACTTGATCGATGGCCTGCTGCAGGCGCAGGTCGTGGGTGTGCGCGGTGATGGGGGTGCCCGGGAGGGCGTCGGGGGCGGCGCCGAGGAAGACACTCGCGGCACCGTTGGCGTAGCGGACCTTTCCCCCGTGGGCCAGCACGATGATGCCCTCGGCAAGGGCGCCGACGGCGGATTCGAGTTCCGCCCCGCCGCGCGAGCCGGCACCGAGGCGTTCGCGGGCCTGGGCGGCGAGAGAGGATTTATGGAGTTCATCACGTTCATGGATGAGGGTGTTGAATGCGCGGGCGTCGGGGCCGAAGCCGTCGTCGAGGGGGACTGTGCCCATTTCGGGGACCCCTGCCGCTGTTGCGTCCTCTTGGTTCAGCGCGCCGCTTTCCTTGGCGGTCAGCTCGCAACCCTCGCGCAGCGCGCGCGCGCGCGACAGCTCGCCCAGGCGATAGAAGGCGAGCACGCGCCAGAAGCACGCTTCGGGATCCGTGTGCTCGGGCAGGCCGCGTAGCGCGAACAGGACGGAGCGCCAGCGATCGGGGGTCTTTCCG
>CALCHA010000363.1 GCA_937901265.1 uncultured Phycisphaerales bacterium | reverse complement strand
CTGGACCCGCCAGGCCACCGATGCGAACGTCTCTCGTACTGTCGCGCAGAACGCCCTTAACCTGATCAAGGATCGCTATTCCACCTGCGTCAGTCTTCACAACCAGTTGGCGTCGATCAACACCACGCTTCAGGGCCTGCCGGGGTTGACGCTGATTCCCATCGCGGAACGGACTTATCAGTTCGGGACCAGCAATCCCTTTCCCGCCAGCAATCCGCAGAGCGCCACCTACTACTGGACGGCCCTGGCGCGACTGAGCCCGGCGCAGGCCACGACGATTTCCCCGGCGTACGACGTGTACATCGTCGTGTTCCATTCGGGGGAGGCGCCGCAGACTTTTTACAACGCGCCCAACACGCCGCCGAGCGGATTCACGGAAGTTCCGGGCGTGCGCGACACGGTTGATCCTGCGATTCCTGCCCTTTACCGGTATGTGCTGGAACCGACGTTGATCACGGGGGCGTACAACGCGGGGACCTATGACAAGACCCTGGACCCGCCAATTTCCGGGATGGTGCCGCCGAACGGCTTCACGAGCATCGGGGTGGTATCGGGCACAACGTTTCGGCAGGTGGCGGGGCTGGACGTGAACACGCCGGCCAACAGCAAGGCGCAGGCGCGGCCAGGGATCGTCTCGGGGGAGAACATCATTTATGCCCCGCCAGCGGATGGCACCAATGCCAGCCCGCTGGTGTATGTGTACCAGACCACGTTGACCTTCTAACGAGAAGCCCTGCCTCATGAGCCAAAGTTTTGAACAACTTCGACCCGCGCGTCATCGCGGCTTTACGATCATCGAGCTGATCGTCTCGGTGGCGATCGTGGTGCTGTTGATCTTCGCCGTGGGGGTGGTGTTCCGGTCAGCCTCGCGGTCGGTGGGGGTGTCGCAGGCGGTGATGGAACTGCTGTCGAACACCGGGGCGATCCAGCAGCAGATGGAAGCGGACGTATCAGGCATCAACCGAAACGGGTTCCTGGTGATTCGTTCGGGAACCTTTACGGACAACACCAACCCGGCGGCGGTGATCACGCGGCGCTGCGACCAGATCACCTTTTTGTCCAACGGGCAGTTCCAACATCGTGGCGGATCGTCCACGGGCTCCTCGCCCTTCACGGACGTGACCACGGCACCCTCGGCGCTGGTGTGGTGGGGACAGTTGGCCCTGTCGCAGGGCGGCGGTGCGGCCGCGGCACCGCTGAATCCACGGGTGCTGCTCAACGCCGACCAGACCTACCATGTGCCCCTGAACCAGGTGCCGACAGCCCCGCCGAAGGTTGGCGACACCGGCGATTTCGACTACACGCTGGGCCGCAGCGCAATACTGCTGGTGCCGCGGACCGCGTCGACGAACAACCAAAGCCCCAATGGCACATCGATCAGTACATTCCTGAACAACACGGCCGTGACGCCGAACCTGGCGGCGATCGACTACGGCGTGGCGCAGGTCGCGGCGAATTCGGGGGAAGGGGTGGCGGACATCACGCAGTCGCGGATTGACGCGGCGGCCACCTTCCCCGCGCAGATCATGGACCTGCTGCAGCAGGCGGTGACTGGCCGCGATGCCATCACCTGCCGCTATGAGGCCGATCACTATTGCTTTCGGCGGGCGGCGCTGCGTTCGCCCTACGACACCGAGTTGCTGACGGCGGGCGTCCCGAGTTTCGTGAACGGTTATTTCCGGATGCAGACGATTGCCCTGCAGGGCGTGCCGACATTTGCGGTCGAATGGACCGATGGCGGCGTGTATGGAGCGGGGGACATCGACCCGGTGACGAACACCACGCTCACGAGCACCTCGACACTGCTCGCGACGACGCGCTGGTTCGGTATGAACCACGCCCGGTCGAATAACAATGTGGCCGGGGTGGTGGACCCCTCGGGCACCATCGCGAGCGTTCCCAATGGGGATCAATACACGGCGATTTTCAGCTTCGACAATCGTTCCCTCTGGCCGGTGGCGCTGCGGTTCCGCTATCACGTGGCGGACCCGGCGGGTCGGCTGCCGTCGGGGCGTGATGTGGTGCAGGTCATCAAACTTCCTTCCCAATGAAACGGGGCGTTGCGTCCCGGAGGTTTCCCATGCGTATTTTTCGTCCGATCGCCCGTCGCGTGCGCGGCAGTGTCATGATTCTGGTGGTCGCCGTGCTGGGGTTGCTGGCGGTGCTGGGCACCGTTTACATCGTCGCCTCGCGCACGCAGCGTGCTTCCTCGGCCGCGATGAGCGCCGACCTCAACTTCTCGCTGGCGCGTACCGGGATTCTCTCCCAGGTGCAGCAGGTGATCAGCGACGCGATGATGGACGCCACCGGGTCGATCGGAGGCGTCACGGCCGGGGGCGGACATCTGCCTGCCCGGACGTTCGATTATCCGGAAACCGGCAACCTCGCCACCGGGGTGACAACCTACAGCACGCAGGTACGCAACGAGGCATGGCTCTGTGCACACCTGCACAATCAGGGCCTGGGGACCAACGATTTGACCCTGCTCACGGCGTCACCGTTCAACCCGTCGACCGGCACCTACTCGGGCCTCGCCAACACCCTGTTCCCCTATGATCCGACGGTCGGAGCCCTTTCGACGGTCGTGGGGGATCAGACGCCCAACAGCCTGGAGATGACGACGGAAGATCCCGTGCTGGCGGTTTCGGACGCCTACATCAACCTGCTGCCCTTTTCAGATTCCACGGGGATTCGATATCGCTCCGGCGTGCGGATCATCGACACCAGCCGCATGGCCAACCTGAACACCGGGGCCACCGATGACACCGCCGCCAAGGGCGACACGCTGGGGCAATACCTGACCTCCCTGCGGCTGGCTCCCGCCGTGGCCGACATGGACTACACGAAGGACAGCTATTTTAACTACGGAACCACCAACAGTAACGGGGACGGCTTCCCGCTCACCGGCGGTATCGACAACAAGTCGACGCTGCATATGGCGGTGAACAACACCTCGACCAACAGCGGCCTCGGTCGCGCGGGGCTCTCGGTGAGCAACGCGACCTTCTCGCTGGCGTCCTGGCAACAGCAGATCCTGCGAATCGAACGCCCCACTGATTCCCTCGTGGCCCTGTTCGATCCTGCCGAGGAACTGGAGCTCCGGGCCTATGGCACTTACGGCACCAGCTTTCACGTGCGTCCGGCGAACCTGAGTGCCACCGGAGGGGTCCCGAATTTCCGCCTTTGGCCCTTCACGCTCAGCGTCGCCGCCAATACGGCTGGAAATTTTTCTCCCACCGGCGGCAGCCAGATCGGCAACCCGCGCCGCCGCAATTACACCGCTTACTCCTACTCCCGCTACATTCGCCCCTACCTCGATCCCAAGAACCTTCCCTCGCCGATTCCCGACTACGCCCTCACGATGACTGCCGGGGCGAATAACGCTGCGTGGCAGACGCAGCCGGCCGGTTATGCGGTGGTAAACAACATTGTGGAGACTTGGCCGGCCTATCACATTCAGCCGATCAACCTCAATTTTCCGCTGGGCTTTGGCAATGCCCTCGCGGCGAATGATTCGATGTTTTACCTGGCGATGACGGCGACAAACATGGCGACGCTGATGGAGTCGGCCTGCTCGCCGCCGCCGGTGGCGATCGTGCCTCCGCCTTCGCCGACGCCCAACGTTTACGCGCACGATGAAACCTGCGCGTTCGCGGCCAATTCGATCACCTTCCGGGCCAACGGCATGACGCCCGACACGGCGCTGGCCAGCCCGCCGCCGACGGGGTTTGCCTGGCTGCTGCCCAACGGTCCCTCGTTTGTCGATGACCAAGGGCTGTGCGTTCGCACCGCCAACACGGTGGCGGGCGTCACGACGCTCTATGGACGCGATTTTGGCGTGTCGCCGGACGGCACGAAGCCGGCCTTGAATTCGATGGTTCCGAACCGGATTTATCTGGGGTATGCGGCGCAGCCGTTCATCAATGAGATAGCGGCGCAGGAGGGAACGGACAATTCCGCCGGGCCGACGGTGACGCAGGTGAAGGATGTGGCGATCGAGCTGCACAATCCCTATGCGACGGCGTTGAGCCTGCGTGGATGGCATTTGAAAATCATGCCGTCGTCGGGCCCGACGGCGCTGGTGGATATCGATCTGACCGGGCAGTATGTCCCGGCCCTGGGCTACCTGGTGCTCACGGCGACGGGCAGCCCGGAGTTCAATGGCAAGGTGACCTCGAACCCCGCAGGGACGCCGACGTCCGCCCCGGTCGTGGTGTACTCCCCGCCGGCGATGACCCCCAGCTCGCTGGATCCGGCGGGCGGGTTGGTGGTGTTGTATCGGCCCTACTTCCGGCGCGGGAATCTTTCGGGGTCGCTGGCCAGCGCCGATCTGGCACCGGTGGATCAAATGAGCTACGCGGCGCTGGTGGATCCCGCCGGGGCGACCGATCCGCTGCCCGATCTGGCGACGTTGCCGGCGGACGACCACACGATCGCCCGCTTCAACGCAGGCAACACGAATTCCAAGGTTGCGCAGTGGGGCGCGGCCATCGACAGCGTCAATCCCCGCGCCGCCGGCCAGACCCTGGGCACCGCCAACAACACCGGCGGCGGCGGCGGGATCACCCTCTACGACCGCTACGCCGACAACAACGGCATCCAGCAGGGTGCGCAGTTTTTCAACATCAACGAATTCAACCAGATCATGCGCATCTCCCACGTCTTCGACATCACCGATCCGGCTGCCCCCACGGTCGTGATGCTGATCCCCGACAAGCTGGTGTCACTGTCCGCGGCGACACCCCCCTACAACACCATGCAATTTCCAATCGACGCGCAGCTTCACTTTGAGGGCCTGGCCGCCCCGTGGATTTACAACACCGTGCCCTCCGCCGACCCCGGCGCTCCCCCGACCGCGGCCTACAAGCCGGGCGACATCCG
>CALCHA010000362.1 GCA_937901265.1 uncultured Phycisphaerales bacterium | reverse complement strand
GCTGCCGCTTGAGCTACCATCCCTTGCCCAGCATCACCGTCTGGATGATCCCCCGGTGCCCCACCGCCCAGGAGTGAAAGGAAATTCCGTTCACCGGCACGTAGACGGGGGCCTGCTCCGTCTCATCCTTCACCAGCTGCGCCGCGGCCCGGCAATAGCGCACGAAGCGCTGGACGAACTCGTCCGACATCACGTCAATATCTGGTGGCCAGCCATAGTGCAGCAGGTTCCACAACACCTGCACCCCCGCATCGCGGGCGGCGTGGAGCATCGGCAGAAAGGTCGACCAGTCATACTCCCCCGGCCGCGTTTCGACGCAGGGCCAGCGCACGCCGTCGCGAACCGTCCGCATGCCGATGGACCGTACCCGCGCGTAGTCCTCGCGCACGAAGCGGTCATGCTGCGTGGCCGCCAGCATGTCGAGGCGTGCCCCGCGCGTGTTGATTTGGCAGGCCGACTCAAAACCCCCCATCCAGAAAGAATCGAAGAGCAGGCCCGGGGCGCGGTGGCGCGCCTCGTGTCGCGGCGTCACCGCTGCCTGTTCGCGAATCTGCATGTCCGTCATGCATCGCTCCTTGAAAACCCCCGCCCTCCGCTCTCTCCGTTCCCTCAAGTCGCGAAAGACTCGCGTCCGCCATCGGTGGGCGTCAAAGCGAACCCCAGAATGCACACTTAGAGCAAATGCTATGCCTCAGCATGGCTGGGTAGCGGTGGCAGAAAGCGGCCCTGCTGCGGCGGCGTCGGAGGGCATCCGCTTACACCAGCATCAAGGCGCTCGAGCCCGAGGGCAGCATTTCCCGCCAATCCATGATCAGGCGGCGGTAGTTCTGGCCCACGCGCCGCACCTTGCGGTTGAGGTCGTAGAGCCCCACGGGGTTGACGCGCTTTTTATCCTCGCGCAGCACCGTGTCCCAATCCATCTGATCGGTCAACGAATACCAGGTGAATCCGACGATTGGCACGCCGTCCTGTCGCAGGCGGAGCATGCAGTTCCACTCTTTCCAGAGCCACTGGACGCTGCCATCGTTCTCCCAGAGGTTGGTCTCCGTGTGCATCAGGGGCAGGCGGTAGCGGTCGTAGTACTGCTTGGCGATGACGTAGTAGCCGAAGAACTCGCCGCTGGGGATCAGGGTGCCGTCAGGCTTCATGAGGTGTTCGTTGGTCACGTAGTAGTCGGTTCCCATGATGCAACGGGCCTTGAGGTCCTGGTTCATGAACCAGTCATACTCGCTGGGCCGCATGGAGTTTTTGACCATGTAGCGGTAGACCTCGGCGGAGACCTGCTTGGCGTAGGTGAGGTCGAGGGGAATGAAGCGTCGCTGGTTGAGGAAGTCGGCCCGCTTCATCACTTTGGGGGTGGAGGGATGCACGTACTCAGAAGACTCTGACTGGATGAAGACGGCGTGGGGGATGTGCTTGAGGATCGCCTGCATGGCCAGGACGTTGGCCCGGCAGAGGTTGAGGATGGCGCGCACAAAGGACTTGTCGCTGGCCAGCCGTTCATTCCACCAGCCATACAGGCCGGAAAACATGGCGCAGACGAAGATCTCGTTGACGGGTGTCCAGAGATGCACGTCGGGGTAGCGCTGGGCGCAGGCACCGGCATACTCGGCGAAATACTCGGGAAAATCGGGATTCTGAAAATTTCCCAGCCCATCGGGCAAGCCGAAGTGGCACAAGTCGCCGATCGGCGTGACCCGGAGGCGTTTCATTTCGGCGAGCACGTCATCGACCCATGACCAGTCATATTTCCCGGGGCCGAGGAAGGTTTTGTAGTTGGCGGGTCCCCAGCGGAGGTATTCGATTTCGAGTTCGCGGGTGAGGCGCAGGTCGTCGCGCCAGTGCTCGTAATGGCCGCACTTGGCCATTTGATCGACGCGCACGCCGCGGGCAATGGTGGGGTAGCTGTTCTCGATTCCCGTGGCAAACATGAAGCCGGGCATGGGGGTTCCTCGCGCCGCAGGCAGGGTACTGCCTGAAGCTCAACAAAGACAGTGCCCGGCGGAGCCCGATCGGCAAAAAACAACGCCGGCGTAAGGCCGACGTTGCGGAGGCATGAACGAAGGGAGGGGCAGGGGAGGTCAGGGGGGTTATTGCCAGCTATCGGGAGCGGGCCACCAGCGCGGCTTGAAGTCGTGGGAGCTAAACGGCTCATCGTCGACGGCCGCGCGGGCGGTCACTTTGCCGGGGGTGCGGGCGCGAAGGTCGGCCGGGAGATAGCGGTGCATGGCCGTGCGCTGCAGACCGTCGAAAGCCTGTGGGCCGTCGATATCGAGCTTTTTGTCGTTGTTACCGGAAGCACCGCCATTGTGTCGCGGATTTTTCATGGGAAGGGACTCCACAGACGGTCAAAGTGGCCCCGCTGGGCTAGGAAATGAACTCTGAGTAACTCAGAGCAAAGGCAATGCCCGGGAGGTATCGTAAGCGTCGTGCTTTCGCCGGGTTAACGCATGATGCCGCGGGTCACGAGATGCAAAAATAAAAGTGGGGCGGCTCTATGATGGCAGGAGAGACCGCCCCGTGGCGTGGTGGCAAAGAAAAGTTGTCATCGGGTGAAGCGGGTGTTGGAGCAACACGCGAACCACCGCAGGGAAGTGCGAACGACCGTCCTTGGCTGGAGGATTCGTACGCCGATCAAGTTGTCAGTTTCTCCGGCCCAACCAAGTGCCTGATGGGCCGCATCCGGAGACATGTGCGGGTTCACTCTACTTTACGGGCGTTGTGGTTGCAATAAGGAAGTCCCAATTTTTTGCGGGCATCCGGCGGCGAAAAGAGCCGTCGGTTTTCCGCCACTTTTGCCGGGGGTTTCGTCGGCATGCGCCACCGATGAAACGACTGGCATCCTGCAGGCCTCACGCGAACCCATGGGAAAAGTTGCAACAGGCAACTTTCTTTCAGTGTCCCGAATAAGATGCCGGCGGCCGACGCTTTGTTCCGCAAATTTTCGGAAAAGTTTTCGGCTTTCCAGAACCTCCCTCTCAACGCGCCGTCAGGCCGCCCCATCCGCAGAAAATGTTGTGGCCTCTCAAATAAGGCGGGGCGAGCTTCCCCGTTGGGGAAATGATTCGGTTAAACCCGCGCGCGGTGTGTATAATGACGGTCATGGGCAAGAAGTTTTCCACCACCGATCTTTCCAAGCTGTCCGACGACAAAGCGCTGGCGATTGCGGCCTTCGGCGAGGCGGTGGCGGCGTACCGCTACATCGAGCTTTCTGAAAAGACCCGCGATTCGAGCCTTCGCGATTCGTTCGAACAGATGGCGCGCGACGAACGGCAGCAGCGCGACCGCATCCAGCTCCTGCTGGCGCGGCTGGCGCCTACTGCGGGGTTCTACCTGTCACAGGAAGACAAGCTGGCGGTGTGCGTCGGGCCGCGGCTGGTCGACGCGCGCGACGACGCCCGCTTCGATGAAGCCATGAAACTTGTTATCGCGTCGGAAAAGCGCACCGCCAGTTTTTATATGCGGTATGCACGCCACGCCCAGGACGCAGAGGTCAAGGCGCTGTTCGAGGAGCTGGCGGCGGTGGGGCTGGAGCAGGTGCAGCGGCTGCGGAAGCTGTTGTCTGCGGTGGGGCGGGAGATTGCGGAACCCTGTCCGGTGTCGCAGATGCGCATGGCGTGAGGGTGGACGTCAGGGCGGGAGGCGGCCGAACGATTTTATTCAAAATTGTCGAAATCGCTGGGGCGGACGGTGCCAACGTCGGCGACGGAGACATCGGGCTTTCCGGCATTGTCCGCGTCATGAGGGCGTTGGCCGTTCCTGTCGCGGCCATCGCGGACGCCGCCGGAGACTTGCTGCACGATGGTTCTGAACAGCCACATGAGGTCGACTTTTTTCAGAATGGCATTAATCACCGGCAGGAGCGCGCGGAGCAGGAGCGCCGCCATGCCGCCGCCCTTGGGTGGGGCAGGGTGGTCCGGACAGGCATGACAAGGGTCGTCGTGATGGTCAGGGGTGGCGTTCTCTTGCGCATCGTGGCGGGCGGCACTGCCGGGGATGTGGGCGGCGAGTTTGTCGGGCAGCAGGCTGAGCAGATTTTGCCAAAAGGAGGGGGGCTGGGAAGAGGTTTGCCCGTTGGGTTTTTCCGCTGGCCGCGGGGTGTAGCGGACGCGGGTGGAGGGCCTGGGGGCGAAGAAAAAGCCGAGGATGGCCGCGAGGCCCAGGCCGGCACCAAGGTGCTTGCGGAGGATGCGTCCGGGGGACACGGTGCGTTGCACGTCGCGCTTGGTGCGCAGGTAGGTGAGGTGGAGGGTCTTGATTTCTTCGCGGCGACGGCGTTTAAGGTCTTTGAGGTCGGCGGACATGCTCATGGGTGCTCCTTGGAGGCGGACGCATGAGATGCGGCGGCGTTGTGAGGCACGGCGTGCGGGTCGCGGTCATCGTCCTCATCGTCGGCATCCGTTTTTTTGGTGAGAATCCTGATGGCGACCATGATGAGGATGCCCGCGAGGATCAGGTGAAACCCGCCATAGATCAGCCACGCCCAGACGACGGGGATGTGCGCCACGTCGGTGAGGACGTGAAAGACGCCGATGTAGAGGAAGATGATGGCCAGCAGGGCCAGGAGGGCGGCGACGGCGAAGAGGCCAGCGAAGATGCCGATTTTGATGGCGGTCACTTTGAGCTGGGTCATCCAGATGTTGAGCTGGAGGGAGGCAAGGCGCACGGCGCTGGAGGTGAGCCGCCGCACGCCGCCCTTGGCCACGGGACCGTCCGACTTGGGCGGGTGGGCGGAGGCTCGGGCATCCGTGGTGGCGGCGGGTTCAGGGGGTGGAGCGACCATGCGGGGGGTCCTTGCAAAGCTGTGGATCAGGCCCAAAGGGCGACAGGATGCCCGGGTGAGCCTTAACGGCGCTTGAGGATCAGCCCAGCAACAAACCCGATGCCAGCCGCGATGGCGATCGCGGTATAGGGGTTCCGCTGCACATAATCGACGGTGCAATCGGAGAGGTCACACACCTTCTCTTTCCCTTGGTGAACCCATCCGGCGGCGGTGTCTTTGGCGTCGCTGGCGCGGTGGGCGGCATAATTTTTGGCTTCGCCGGCGAGGTCGGCGACGGCATCCTTTGCTGCCACTGCTGACTGCTTCAAGGCTTCCTTGTCGCTCATGGCGGCGGCGGGGGAGTGCGTAGCGTTCATTTCGGTCATGGCGGGCTCCTTAGAGGGTGTCAACGAAAGGAAAGGGGACCTGGTTCTCCCCCGTTCTCTTGTACGTGTGTCCGGTAAGGTTAGGATGGCTGCACATCGGGTTTCCCTGCCAATTTTCACCGTCTGCTCGCGCGGGCGGAACTTAACGCCCTGTCTTGCGTATCGTTAAGAGGAAGCAGGTGGTCCCCGCGTAAAAGATGAGGACTCGTTTGATGCCCCTCTCCCCCGTCTCGCCGAGGCTCGAGTGCTGACCCTGTACGTCCTACAAGGCCCCGACAAGGGCCGGCGATTTGATATACCGACCGATGAGACGGTGGTGCTGGGACGCTCCAGTGAGCACCTGCCCCTGACGGATCTGACGGTCTCGCGGCGTCATGCGCGTATCGAGCACACCCGCGATGGCTGGGCGGTCGTGGACAATGGTTCGGCCAACGGCGTGTTTATCAACGGGGTCAAAATCAATGGCAAGGGGCGGCTGCGTGTCGGCGATCAAATTCGCATGGGCTCCACGCTGCTGGTGTTCGGGTCACCCACGCAGTCCGTTACGCTGGCGCAGGGATCGAACGTCGACGCGCGGCATGTGTCGCAGCCCGGGGACTCGGCGATCATTTCCACGGTGCCCTCCTCCGATGATTCAGTCATCCTTGCGGCCCCCGAGCCCTCGGCCGCGGCGATGGCGCACTTCCGCGTTCTGCTGACGGTGGCCACCGCGCTCTCGGCGATTTTTGATGTCGATCAGATTCTCAACCGGGTCATGGACATCGTGTTTGATCAACTGCGGGCGGACCGGGGATTCATTGCCCTGTTGACGAGTCAGAACGCAACCGAGGTGCAGCCGCGGGTGGTGCGTTTCCGGGATGAAGACCAGCCCACGAAAATTGCCGTGTCGCAGACCATCATCCAGCACGTGATGGAAAAGAAGGAGGGGGTCCTTTCGAGCAATGCGATGACGGACCAGCGTTTCACCAAGGGCAAGAGCGTTCACAATTTGTCCATCCGTTCGGCGATTTGCGTACCGATCAAGGGCCGGGAGCGGATGCTGGGCGTGCTGGCGATCGACTCGCTGGTGGCCAATTTTTCCTACACCCCCGACCAGCTGCGGCTGCTCACGGCCATCGGGCTGCTCACGGGCATGGCCATCGAAAATACGCGGCTGTACCAGGACAACGTGCAGAAGGAGCGGCTGGCCGCGACCGGTGAGACCGTGGCGTCGCTTTCGCACTCCATCAAAAACATCCTTCAAGGCATCAGCGGCGGGGCGGAGGTGGTGGACATGGGGCTCAACAAGGGGGATCTGAACAGTGTGCGGGTGGGGTGGCGGATGCTGCAGCGGAACCTGGACAAGGTGCAGGGCTTGACGCTGAACATGCTGGCCTATTCGAAGCCGCGGAAGCCGACGCTGGAGCTGACGCTATTGCCGCACGTGCTGAATGAGTGTCTGGAGCTGGTGAAGGCCTCGGCCGCGGACAAGGATGTGGTGCTGCTGGCGGAGCTGGATGGGGCGATGCCGCCGATCGGGGTGGATGCGGATGGGCTGCATCAGGCGGTGCTGAATCTGCTGGTAAACGCGATCGATGCGGTGCCGGGCAAGACGGGGGTGGTGGCGCTGTCGACGCAATTTGACGCGGCGAAGCAGCAGGCGGTGATCGAGGTGCAGGACAACGGGGTGGGGATATCGCCGGAAGATCAGGCGAAGATTTTCACGCCCTTTTTCTCGACGAAGGGGCAGCGTGGGACGGGGTTGGGGCTGGCGGTGACGCAGAAGATTGTGGAGGAGCATGGGGGGACGATCGGGCTGAAGTCGGCGAGGGGGGAGGGCACGACGTGGCAGATTCGCCTGCGGACGGGGGCGGTCG
>CALCHA010000361.1 GCA_937901265.1 uncultured Phycisphaerales bacterium | reverse complement strand
GGGAAGCAGGTGGGCGGTGGGGGTGGAGGGCGTGAGTTCGACGGGATGGTACCCGACGGCAGTGAGACGTTCGCAGAGCCGCCAGAAAGCGCGGGCGACGGGGCACGGATTTTCGCCAGCGGGGGTGGCAGCAAGTTGGTCACAAAGGTAGGCGTCGAGTTGCGCGAGGGAATCGAACTGAGCGTCTTTGGGCAGAATGCCGACGCCAAAGTAGTGGTGGATTTCCATCAGTTCCAGATCGTCGAGCTTCACGTGGGCGCCTCCCCGTTGGTTTCGCATGGTTATCCCGGGCAAGCCCGGGGCTATGTGGGGTTGTGGATGCCTTTTTGCTGCAGGTATTTGAGTTCAGCTTGTTCTTCGGCGTGGTAGCTGGAGCGGACGAGGGGGCCGGATTCGACGACGGGGAAGTGGAGGGTTTCGAGACAGTGGCGTTTGTAGGCGGCGAAGGTTTCGGGGGGGACCCAGCGGGCGATGGGGAGGTGGTTTTTGGTGGGTTGCAGGTATTGGCCGAGGGTGAGGATGTCGACATCGTCCGCGCGGAGGTCGGCGAAGGTGGCGTAGAGTTCTTCATCCGTTTCGCCGATGCCGACCATCAGGCCGGTCTTGGTGATGAAGCCCTGGGCCTTGGCGCGGCGAAGGAGTTCGCGGGTGCGGTCGTACTTGGCCTGGGGCCGGACGGTTTTGTATTGGGAGGGGACGGTTTCGGTGTTGTGGTTGAGGATGTCAGGTTTGGCGTCGAGGACGACTTGCAGGGCATCCCAGTTGCCGCAGAAATCGGGGATGAGCACTTCGATGGACGTCCTGGGGGCGGCTTTGCGGATTTCGGTGATGGTTTTGGCCCAGATTCTGGCGCCACCGTCGGGCAGTTCGTCGCGGTTGACGGAGGTGATGACGGCGTGTTTGAGGTTCATGAGGCGGACGGCGTCGGCGACGCGGCGGGGTTCGTCGAGGTCGAGGACGGGGGGGCGACCGGTGGCGATGTTGCAGAAGCCGCAGGAGCGGGTGCAGACGTCGCCGAGGATCATGACGGTGGCGGTGCCGCGGGCCCAGCATTCGCCCATGTTGGGGCATTTGGCGGATTCGCAGACGGTGTGCAGCTTGTGGGTGTCGATGGTGTTGCGAAGCTCGGCATAGGCGGGGCCGGCGGGGAGCTTGACGCGCAGCCAGGGTGGCTTGCGGCCGGGGGCGAGGGCGTAGTCGGGCTTAAGCGACGCAGCGTCCGGGGTCGGGGCGAGGGGGAGAGGGAAGTTGCTGGGCATGGAGTGCTCGCTTTGGCTGCGGGGTGCTGTGGCCAGTATAGCAGAGGGGGAGGTGGGAATGACACATGACGAATGACCCGTGACAAAGTGGCGGAACGTGCAAAGCGTTCAATGCGGTAAAACGTGAGGATCATTCCGTGACTGGAACGATTTCCCCTTTTTCATTCAATTGGGCGGGCACGATCCTGCCATCGGGCAGGCGATAGGCATAACCGTGCAATCGGCACAGCTGGGCTGCCGGGACGGCGGCGGCCTCGGCCAGCCAGCGCTTAAACGCCGGCTCCGTCGCTTTTTCGGAAGTCCCCGCAAGGACGTTCAGGGTTGCTTGTTCGAGGGGAGTATCCTTTCTGAATCTCGCCACACGCAGGTAATTCGCCAGTAGATTGGCGAAGTCGCTTTGTTGCGAGGCGTCAAGAACGTCATCGCGCACCGCGGCCAGGGCGGCGAGGGCTTTGCCGGAAAGGGCCGGGGGGATAGGGCCAGGGGGAAGGGCACCGATTCCATCGAGCGCGTCGTAGCAGGGGGTTTGGCGTTCATTGTAGGAAGTCTGCCGCTGGTCGGCGTCCGCGGCTTGCTTGCGCAGGGCCGCAGCCATGTCCGGAGGCAATGCGGCGGCCTTCAGGACAACATCGCTGCTGAGCGTGTATTTATACAGCATGAGAACAGCGTCTCGGTCCACGGAGTTGTAAGCGCACAGCATCAGGATCGCCCGGGCACACTGAGCAGCTTGCGCGGGATCCCTCGTCGCAAGGTCCGGCAAACGCTTGCGGAGCGAGCGTGCGAGATTGCAAGTTTCCAGGTTGCGATTCAGCGGCACCGCAGCCGCGGTGGGCGGTGATGGCGTGGCCTCCTGAACATCGCTGTCGTCGACGTGCGTGCTATCCAGATAAAAGTCGCGCATCTTTTGCGGCGACAAGCCCGTGTTCAAGGCATGGATGACCGTTTCGATGCGGGCGTCGCGTTGGCTTGCCGTCAGTTGGGCCGGGGTTTCGAGCAGTTGAAGCAATTCATGGGGCGGGCCGTCTGCAGTGGACGGGACTTGAAGCAGCGCGTTGATCTGGAGCGACAACGGCGGTGTGGACGCTGGTTTCGATGGCGGAGCTGCGCCCAGCATGGCGAGAGCCACGAGGGTGGCCGCGAGGGGGAAGGCTGCCCCCACTTTGCGGGAACGTTTCGCGGGTGATTCGGATGGCGAACGGCCTTGCACGTGTCTCATGTGTCTCTCCCAGGGGACCACGAAGCGGTTCTGACCGGATCAACTGTACGAGCAACAAAAGTTGAGGCGGAGAGGTGATGGGAGCAGTATGGGGCGGGGGGGGGGGGCGTTTGTCAAGGGGAAAAAAGGAGGCGGTCCTTACGGACAAAGGCA
>CALCHA010000360.1 GCA_937901265.1 uncultured Phycisphaerales bacterium | reverse complement strand
GGAGGCGGCGAGCTTTGCGGTCCTGGGGGCGGCGACGCTGGATGGCGTGGCCGGAAATGTGCCGAGCGGGACCGGGGCGAGCAATGGGGGGGTGCTGGGGGTGGTGGGGGGGAGGTGACGCGTGGAGAAGGCGAAGGAGAAAGGTTAGTGGAAGTCGCGGGAGGTTTTGGGGAGTTGGTCGGTGGAGGTGTCGCGAAGGAATTGGCGGGCGTCGGCGGCACGCGAGACCAGCACGTGCGCGACCTTTCCCTGGCGCTCGACGCGGCCCCAGGCGATCATGGTGGTGCAGTGGCGGAGGGAGGCTTTGAAGCGTTCGTAAATGTGCGGGCGGATGATGAGGTTGGCGGTGGCGGTTTCGTCTTCGAGGGTGATGAACACGACGCCCGACGCGGTGCTGGGGCGCTGGCGGACGAGGACGAGGCCTGCGAAGGCGGCAGGTTTGAGTGAGGGGGTGAGCAGGGGATCGCGGAGGTGCGCGTTGGGCATGATGCCGAGGCGATCGAGGTGCGGGCGGACGAAGGAGAGCGGGTGGGCCTTCAGCGAGAGGCCGACGGAAGCGTAATCGTGGACGACGCGGCGCGCGGGGGCGATGGTCGGGAGGCCCTCGTCGGCGGGGGGATCGGCGAGAGCATCGAGAAGCGGGAGGGGATCATCATGGAGGCGTTGGATTTCCCAGAGGGCGCGTTGGCGGTCAAGACCGAGGGAGGTGAAAGCGTCGGCACGGGCGAGGGCGCGGAGGGCGCGGACGGGGATGCGTACGGCACGCCAGAGATCGGTGAGGGAGTGGAAGCGGCCGCTGGCGGCGCGGCGTTGCTGGCGGGCGTCGGTGAGGCGCTGGGCGTCGCCCGCGTGGAGGCCTTTGACCAGGCGGAGGCCCAGACGGAGGGCGGGGCGGAGGTCGGGGTGGCTGCCGAGGGTTGCAGGTTCGAGGGTGCAGTCCCAGAGGCTGTGGGAGACATCGACGGGGAGGACGTGGACGCCATGCTCCTGCGCGTCGCGTACGAGTTGGGCGGGGTGGTAGAAGCCCATGGGCTGGCTGTTGATGATCGCGGCGCAGAAGGCGGCGGGGTGGTGGCGTTTGATCCAGGCGGAGGCGTAGACGATCTGGGCGAAGGAGGCGGCGTGGGATTCGGGGAAGCCATATTCGCTGAAGCCTTTGATTTGCTCGAAGCAGCGGTGCGCGAAGTCGGCGGAGTACCCGTTGGCGAGCATGCCATCGACGAGCTTCTGGCCGAAGCGGTAGATGAGATCGCCCTTGCGTTTCCAGGCGGCCATGGCGCGGCGGAGATTGTCGGCCTCGCCGGCGGAGAATCCGGCGGCGACGATGGCCAGACGCATCGCCTGCTCCTGAAAGAGGGGCACGCCGAGGGTGCGCTCGAGGACCGCTTTGACTTTGTCATCGGGATACTCGATTTTTTCCTCGCCGTTGCGGCGGCGCAGGTAGGGATGCACCATGCCCCCCTGAATCGGGCCGGGGCGAACGATCGCCACTTCAATGACGAGATCGTAAAAACGCCGCGGCTTGAGGCGCGGGAGCATGTTCATCTGAGCGCGCGATTCCACCTGGAACACCCCGACGGAATCCGCATCGCAGAGCATGTCATAAACGGCCGGGTCTTCACGCGGAATCGTGTGGAATTGTAAATCAGAGCCGCGACCGTCAGGGAGCGACCGGGTTGGCGGCGGATGCACAAGTGTCGCTCCCTTACGGTCGCGGCTCTGATTGTCGCGGCTCTGATTTGAGAAGTCGTTGATCAGCACGATCGCCTTGCTCACCGCCGTAAGCATGCCCAGCGCCAAAATGTCGATCTTGAGGATGCCCATGGCGTCGATGTCGTCCTTGTCCCATTCGATCACGGTGCGGTCGGTCATGGAGGCGTTTTCGATGGGGACGATCTCGCACAGCGGGCCGCGGGTGATGACGAAGCCGCCGACGTGCTGCGAGAGGTGGCGGGGGAAGCCGCGGAGTTGCTCGGCGAGGTCGACGGTGTTGCGGAGGGTGGGGTCCGCGGGGTCGAGGCCGAGCTTGCGGAACTGGTCATCGGAGACGATGCCCGGGTCCCAGTAGTCGGCGTCCTTGGCGAGGCGGTCGACGCAGTCGAGGGAGAGCCCGAGGGCCTTGCCGACGTCGCGGATGGCGCTGCGGCGGCGGTAGGTGATGACCTCGGCGGTAAGCGCGGCGCGTTCCCGGCCGAACTTTTTGTAGATGTATTGGATGACCTCCTCGCGGCGTTCGTGTTCGAAGTCGATGTCGATGTCGGGGGGCTCGTCGCGCTCCCGGGAGATGAAGCGTTCGACGAGCAGGTCGATGCGGTCGGGATCGACGGCGGTCACCCCCAGGCAATAGCAGACGGCGGAGTTGGCGGCGGCACCGCGGCCCTGGCACAAAATCCCCTGGCTGCGGGCGAACTTCACGATGTCGTGGACGGTGAGGAAGTAGGCGGGGTAGTTGAGATCTTCGATGAGGGCGAACTCATGTTCGAGGCGGGCGCGCACGCCGTCGGGGATGCCGGCGGGATAGCGGTCGCGGGCGCCCTCCCAGGTGAGATCGCGCAGGTGGTCCATGAGGGATTTGCCGGGGGGGCAGATTTCTGCGGGGTATTCATACTTGAGGCTGTCGAGGGAGAAGGCGGCGCGCTGGGCGATGGCCAGGGTGCGTGCAATGGAGGGGGGATGGGCGCGGAAGAGGCGGGCCATCTCCTCGGGGGATTTCATGTGCCGTTCGGCGTTGGCGGTGAGGGCGAAGCCGGCCTCATCGAGGGTGCATCCCAGGCGGACGCAGGTGAGGACGTCCTGCAGGGGCTTGCGCTGGGCGGTGTGGTAGAGGACGCGGTTGGTGGCGGCGGTGGGGACGTGGAGATCGCGGGCGAGGCGGTAGAGGGCGTGGAGATGCTGCCGTTCGGCGGGGCCATAGGTGCGTGCGGCGGCGAGGGAAAGGCGGTCGTCGTCGAAAGCTTCCCTGCAGCGGCGGACGGTCTGGGCAAAGCGGTCGTCGGGAACATCGGGGGGGATGAGGATGGCGAGGAGGCCCTGGGCATTGGCGAGGACTTCCTCCAGGGTGAGGAGGCAGCGGCCTTTTTGCGCGCGGCGTTTACCGAGGGTGAGGAGGCGGGAGAGCCGGGCGTAGGCATCGCGCGTGGTGGGGTACAGCAGGATATTTTCGCCGGCGAAACCGGAGGTGGCGGCGCGGGCGAGGGCGAAGTCTTCACCCGGCGGTTCGATCATGATGTGGCAGCCGATGACCAGGGGGAGGGCGGCCTCTCTGGCGGCGACGTGGGCGCGGACGACGCCCGCGAGCGAGTTGATGTCGGTGATGGCCAGTGCGGGGCAGCCAAGTTGGGCGGCCGGCCAGACGAGTTCCTCGGGGTGGCTGGCTCCGCGGAGGAAGGAGAAGTGGCGGGGGACGTGGAGCTCTGCGGAGGGGACCGGGGAAATGCGGCGGGGCGCGCCGCCTTCGGGAGGCAGGGGCTTGGTTTTTTCATGGGGTTT
>CALCHA010000359.1 GCA_937901265.1 uncultured Phycisphaerales bacterium | reverse complement strand
CACCGACCACGACTCTTTCCCAACTGGCGTGCCTCCACGCGCCGGGAAACCCCGACCCATTTACCAAACCTCCCCTGCGCTCTACGATCCTGTGATGACCACCCGCACCGATACCGCCCTCGCCGCTGCCGCTGCACTGCTCGCGGCGACGCCTTCCGCCTTTCCCGCGCTGCTGGGCTTCGACGGCTTCGTCGACGACATCATCGACGTCGTCGACAAACGCCATGCCCATGACCGCTACGACCGCCTGCTCACCATCCCCAGCTTCGCCGGAAAAATCGCCGCCGCCGCCGGTCAATCCTCCAACATGGAAATGGTCATCAAGCAACAAAAGCTCGGCGGCAATGGCCCGATCATGGCCAATGCGATGGCTGCCCTGGGCCTCCCGACCACTTACGTGGGCACGACCGGCTATCCCGCGCCGCACCCCGGCTTCAACGAGTTTGCCCGCAAGGCCACCCTCCTCCCCCTCGCCCAGCCCGCCCACACCTCCGCCCTTGAATTTTCCGATGGCAAAATCATGCTCGGCAACCGTGCCTCCCTCGCCGAAGGCACCTGGGACCGTATCCTCTCCCACGTCGGCCTCGAGTCCTTCCGCGCCCTCTGCGACACTGCCGCCCTGATCGGAGCGGTCAACTGGACCATGCTGCCCCACCTCACCCCGATCTGGCAGCACCTGCTCACCGACATTCTGCCCACGCTCTCTAAAAA
Source organism: uncultured Phycisphaerales bacterium (assembly GCA_937901265.1). Classification (GTDB taxonomy): domain Bacteria; phylum Planctomycetota; class Phycisphaerae; order WQYP01; family WQYP01; genus CALCHA01. The sequence continues at coordinate 5,585 of CALCHA010000359.1, read as the reverse complement.
GCCCCGCCTCTTTTTCGTCGATCTCGCCGACCCCGAAAAGCGTCTCCCCGCCGACCTTCTTGCGGCCCTTTCCGTGCTGTGCGAGATCAACCTCATCACCCCGGTCGTCCTGGGCCTCAACCTCTCGGAAGCGCTCCAGGTGGCCGCCGCCCTCGAGCTTCCCTGCGAGCCCCTGCCCCCGTTGGCGACGCTCGCCGCGACGCTCCGGCAGGCGCTGAAGTTGAACACCGTCGTCATCCACCCGCGCACCGGCGCAGCGGCCGCCACGGCGGACGAAGTCGCGCAGTTCGAAGGCCCGTTCATCCAGAGCCCGCGCATCTCCACCGGTGCGGGCGATCATTTCAATGCCGGATTCGTGTTCTCGCGCCTGCTGGGCCTGTCGCTCCCGCAAGCCCTGGCCGCCGCCACCGCCACCAGCGGCTACTACGTGCGCACGGCGCTCTCTCCCACGCTGCCCGCCCTCGCGGAGTTTCTCAACCACCTGCCCCCGCCGGAATGAGCGGCACCCCCAGCAGCCAGGCATGGGAGGCCGCGCCATATTCCACCCACCCATACCCCACGAACAGCAGCACGTTCAGGCTGGCCAGCACGACGGCCACGACCGTGACCGGTGCGATCTCGATCAGCGGCGGCGCCTCCGATGGCGTGAGATACATCTGGCGAATCACCCGAAAATAGTAAAACGCAGCGATCACGGTGTTGATCCCCACGGCCGCCACCCCCACCCACGCCGCGGCGCTGCCGGTGTTGAGGAGCACCGCGAACAGCTTGACCTTGGTTGCAAACCCGACGGTCAGCGGAATACCGGTCAGCGACAGCAGGCAGACCAGCATGGTGGCCGCCAGAATCGGGGCGCGGCGCATGAGCCCGGCATAGTGGCGCAGGTCCTCGCCTGACCCGACATCGGGGGAGACGAGCGCCGCGGGCGCGGGAACCATCGCCGACACCCCGATGGACATGCCGGCGCCGGTGGGGCCGGTGAGCCGCTGGGCGATCGCGGCCGCCGTGACAAAGGCCCCGCCGTTCATGAAGACGTAGAGGAAGAGATAGAACAACAGCAGCTCCGCACCGCTGCTCATGATCAGGTCCTGCGCGCCGGCGCCGGCGACCAGCGGCCCACCTGACGTGAGGGCCGACATGCCGATGAGCATATAGCCCGCGTGGGCCACGCTGGACCAGGCAAGCAGGCGCTTGATGTCCATCTGCGGATAGGCCGCGAGGTTGCCCCAGAAGCAGGTGATGATGCCGATGGTGAGCAGCAGCGTCGAAAACCAGGGCACGGGGGCGAGCGCCACGCCGATGCGCATGAGCAGGGCAAGCCCCGCGGCTTTGGAGGCCACCGACAGGAAGGTGGTGACATCGATCGACGCACCCTGGAAGACGTCCGGACACCAGAAGTGCATGGGGACCATCGCCACTTTGAAGCCAACGCCGGCCAGCAGACCGGTGATCCCCAGGGCGAAAAGCAGGCCGTGGGACCCCGTGAGGGAAGCGGGGTCAGCGGCGATGGCGTGGCCGATGAGCCGCAGGTCGAGCGTCCCGAAAAGGCCATACAACAGGGACATGCCATAGGCCATCACCGCGGCGGAGGCAGCCCCGAAGAGGACGTATTTCATGGCCGCCTCGGCACCGAGTCGCTGCGTTTTGCGGAAGCCCGCGAGCACGTAGCTGGGCAGCGACGCCATCTCAATGGCGATGAACATCATCAGCAGGTTGGTGGTGCTGGCCATGAGGCACATGCCCAACAGGGCCATCAGGAGCAGCAGAAAGAACTCCGGCGCATCGCCCGCCTGGCTGCGCGCGAGGAATTTGTCGTGCGAATCGGTAAACCACAGCGCCAGCACGATGCCGGTGAAAAAAATCAGCAGCAGCCGCACACACCAGGAGAAGGGATCGATCAGCAGCAGCCCCCCGAACAGCGTGGGCGACTGATGCATCGCCACCGGCCAGGTCCAGGCCAGCGCCGCAAGAGCCGCCAGGATGCCCACCGTCGCGGCGATGGCCGAGACGAGGATGTTCTTCCGGGGGGAAAAAATCGGGATGGCGAGCACCACCACGCCGGCGAAGAGGAGGGTGAGCTCCGGCAGCAGTGGAAAGAAGTCCCGAGCGGTGGGAACGGCGAGCGGCATGGTGTGGGTGGGTACCTGTCGTCAGACGAAAATCGGCGAGGGGTTATGGTACAGCCACGGTCGGGAAAGGTCATCTGGCGGCGGAGGTCGATTCCGCGCGAGGGGGCATTCAGAGAAAGCGCTGCAGAAACGCGAAGGCTTCGCGGCCCGCCGCCTCGGCGCCGGTGACGTAGGGATAGAGCTCAGCCGTGATCCAGCCGCTGTAGTGGACCTCGCGCAGGGCGGTGAAGAGGGCCTCCCACGGCATCGCGCCCTGGCCGGGGATGAGGTGCTGGTGGACACGGTTGGCGGCGATGTCCTCGACGTGGACATGGGCGATGCGGGCGTGGTGCTTGCGGATGACGGCGGCGGGGTCTTCGCCGACGCAGAAAAAGTGGCCGAGGTCGGCGTTCATCTTCAGGTGCGGGTGGTGAAGCCGCTGCAGGAAGGCGGCGCAGTCGTCGGAATGTTGGATGAGCAGGCCGGGCTCGGGCTCGATCGTCAGCGTGATGCCCAGCTCTTCGGCGAGTGGGAGGAGTTCTCCGAGACCGGCTTCAAAGCGGCGCAGGGCCTGGGCGCGGCGCTCCGGAGTGTCGGGGAAGAGCGGGCCGCCAGGCTGGAGGGAGATGGTTTTGGCACCCAGTTCGGCGGCCATGCGGAGGGTGTTCTTGGTGTGTTCGATGCGGCGGGCGACCAGGCGGAGATCGTCTTCGATCCAGGTGGGATGGTAGGTGTCACCGTTGGCGAAGAGGGTGAAGGCATTGATGTTGGAGAGGGCGAGGCCGGCGGCGGCGATCTGCTTGCGGATCGCGCTCACGCGCGCGGGGGGCATGTCGGGCGGATAGGCGTGCGGCACGTCGGCCATGATTTCAACGCCGGCATAGCCGAGGGAGGCGATGGATTCGATGGCCGCTTCCAGCGTGGCCTGCTTATAGGCGTTGGTCGAGTAGGCGAGTTTCATGGGGGCGAGTGTAACCTCCGAGGCTATGATCGTGCGAGGTGAGGCGATGAAGCTGCATGTGGAAAACGGCGCGGGACTCGGGAAGCTGGTGCGGGCGGCGGCGGCGGGGCAGTTGGACAAGGCGCTGGGGGTGCTGCGGGGGGAGCTGACCGAGGCGCGGGCGCAGGATGAGGCGGTGCATGAGGTGCGCAAGCGGCTCAAGGAGGTGCGGGCGCTGGTGCGGCTGGTGCGGGAGGGGATTGGGGACAAGACGTTTTGCGCGCTGAATGGGGCGTTGCGGGATGCGGGGCGGCCGCTGTCGGAGGTGCGGGATGCGACGGCGGTGATGGAGGCGCTGGAAAAATTGCCGGGGGCCAACACAAAGGTGCGTGGGGCCCTCCAGTCGCGGCGGGTCGAGATTCGCCGGCGGGTGATCGAGGGGGACAAGGCACTGGACAAGGCGCGGCTCGCGGTCGAGGCGGTGCGGGCGGAGTGCGAAAGCTGGAAAGTTGATGGCGGGTGGCGGACCCTCGCGGCCGGGCTGGAGGGGGCCTATCGCAAAGGGCGGAAGCGGATGGGCGAGGCGCTGGGGACCGACGAGGATGAGGCGTGGCATGCGTGGCGGAAGCGGGTGAAGGACCTGCGGCATCAGGTGGAGATGCTTTCGCCGTTGTGGCCGCGCGGGCTGAAGGCGCTGGCGAAGGAGGCGCACGGGTTGACGGATTTGCTGGGGGACGATCATGATCTGGCGGTGCTGGCGGGGCTGGCACCAGGGCTCGCAAAGGCCGTTGCGCCGCGGCGGGAGCACCTGCGCCGGCTGGCGCGGGCGCTGGGCGCGCGGCTGTTTGCCGAGAAGCCTGCTGCGTTTGTGAAGCGGGTGCATCAGTATTGGCGTGCGCGGGAGGATGCCGATGGCGAGTCTGCTGCAGAAGGCGATTGAGGTGGCGGTGGCGGCCCATGGCGCGGGCGAGGATCCGTCGGGGGAGCCCTACATTGTGCATCCGATGCGGGTGATGCTGGCGGTGTCGCAGGGGGATGATGCGCACCAGCACGAGCGGCTGCGCTGTGTGGCGATTCTGCATGACACGCTGGAGCGCGGAGGCCTGGGCGCGAAGGACCTGCGCAAGGCGGGCATGCCGGCGGAGGTGGTGGCGGCGGTGGAACTGCTCACGCACGAGGAGGGGGTGAGCTATGCGGATTACGTGGTGAAGCTGTCAGCGAACGAGCTGGCGAGGGCAGTGAAGGTCGCGGACCTTTTGGACAATGCCGACCTGCGGCGGGTGACGTTTCGGGCGGGGAAGAAGAAGGACCGCAAGCGCGTGGTGCGCTATGCGGCGTCCTACAAGTTTCTCACACGCCAGATGGATGAAGCGGGCTATCGGAAGGCGATGGAGAAGGGGGAGTAGCGCCGGGGGCGGGGGCGGGGGCGAGAGGTCCGGTGAGGTGCAGCGTGCCGCGGCCGCGGGATTCGCCGCGGATGACGCCGACGTTGACGTCGACATCCTTGTTGACGGTCTTGAGGAGGGTGGCGACATCGTCGACGCTGTTGACGTAATAGGGTCCGAGCTGAAAGAGGACATCGCCCGGCTGGATGCCGGCCTTGGCGGCGGGGCCGTTGGGAGAGACGGAGGTGATGACGACGCCGCGGGCGACGGCCAGAGAGAGTTTTTTGGCGAGGGCGGGGGTGATGGTGGAGGCATCGACGCCGAGCCTGGAGGCGAGGGTCTGGTCGGTGATGGGGGGCGGAGCTTTGTCGACGGGGATGTGGAGATCGAATTTTTTGGCATCTTTCAACGCCCCACGGAGGACATCGAGGTCGAGGGTCTCGCCGGGCCGGGCGCTGGAAAGGGCCACGAGCGCCTCGACCACGGTGGGGGCGGGGTGGTGGTCGATGGCGACGACCTGATCACCGGCGTGGAGGCCGGCCTTGGCGGCGTCGGAATCGGGGGCGACGCTCTTCACGACGACAGAGGCGGCGACGCCGGCGGGGGGGGTGATGGTGCGTTTTTCTTCGAGGGTGAAGCCGATCTTCGCCTTGTTGAGGGCTTCGGGATTGAGGAAATCGGGGAGGAGGTCGCGCATGTTGGAGACGGCGATGGCGAAGCCGATGCCGTTGGCGCCGGCGCGGATGGCGGTGTTGATGCCGACGACCTGGCCATAAGCGTTGATGAGGGGTCCGCCGGAGTTGCCGGGGTTGATGGAGGCGTCGGTCTGGATGAGGCCTTTGTAGGATTTGGAGGCGTCGATTTCGAGGGTGCGGTCGACGGCGGAGACGATGCCGCGGGTCATGGTGCCGGAGTAGCCGAAGGGGTTGCCGATGGCGTAGACGGGCTCGCCGATCATGAGGTCGTCAGAGGCGCCAAGGGCGATCGCGGTGAGGGGCTTTTTGGGGTTGACCTTGAGGACGGCGAGGTCGTGCTCGTTGTCGGTGGCGATGACGGTGGCTTCGAGCTTGTCGCCGTTGGAGAACTGCACGTTGACCTCGGTGGCCTGGTCGACGACGTGCTCGTTGGTGATGATGTATCCGGCGGGGTGGA
>CALCHA010000358.1 GCA_937901265.1 uncultured Phycisphaerales bacterium | reverse complement strand
GGTGGTCTACAGCGCCCCGACCTATTACACCCCCACCTACTACGCGCCCGCCTATAGCTACCCGAGCTACTATCGCTCTTCGGGCCCCTCGTTCAACTTGAGCATCGGTGGCGGCGGTGGCTATCACAACGGCGGCTACCGCGGCGGTGGCTACGGTGGCAGCTACCATGGCGGATTTGGTGGCGGCCGCAGCTTCTTCAGCATCGGCTTCCGCGGCCGGTAAGCGCTTTGCCAGCAAACCCAATGAAGCAGGCCCGTCCAGACGGGCCTGCTCTTTTTTTGCAAACGATTGGGTGCCCGGCGTTTACAGCGTCAGGCCGGCCAGTTCCGGCAGCCCCAGCATGAGGTTCATGTTCTGGACGGCGGCCCCAGAGGCCCCTTTGCCGAGGTTGTCCAGCCGCGCGATCAGCGAAATCTGCCCGGCCGCTTCATTCCCGAAGACGAAGATATCGACGCGGTTGGTGCCGTTGCAGGCGGTGATGTCCAGGCTGCCGCCATCGAGGTACGCCGCGGCATCCAGGGGAATCACGCGGACGCAGGGCTCGCCATGATAATGCTCGGCAAGGACTTCACGCAGATCGGCGGGCGTGACCTTTTTGGCCAACTGCGCCACGGGCAGGAACGTTTCGACAGCGAGGCCGGCGAACACGTTGCAAACCACGGGGGTGAACAGCGGCGGATGGTCCAGGCCGGTGATCCGCTGCATTTCCGGCAGATGCTTGTGCTGCATGCCCAGCGCATAGGGGCGGGCGGCCATGAGGTTTGGCGGCGCGCCGGGGGCCTCGTACTGCGCGATCATTTTCTTGCCGCCGCCGCTGTAGCCGGTGAGGGAGAAGGCGGAGAGTTGCACCTCCGCCGGCAGTATCCCGGCACGCCGAAGGGGATGGAGGGCGAGGATGAAGGCGGAGGCGTGGCACCCGGGATTGGCGACGCGGGTCGCGCTGCGGAGCTTGTCGCGCTGCCGGGCGTGCAGCTCCGGCAGGCCGTAGGTCCAGGTGGGATCGGTACGAAAAGCCGTGCTGGCGTCGATGATGCGGGTCGCCGGGTTGGTGGCAAGGGCGACGGCTTGGCGGGAGGCCGCCTCGGGGAGGCAGAGGAAGACCAGGTCGGCGGCATTGATCAGCCGGGCGCGTTCGGCCGTGTCCCGGCGTTGCGCGGGATCAATGGAAAGAACCTCTAAGTCCTCGCGGCCGGCGAGATGTTCATGGATGCGCAGGCCGGTGGTTCCCTCCTGGCCGTCGACGTAGACCGTGGGTTTGCCGGTCATGGGGAATTCCTCTGTGGTGGGGCAGGGCCGATGAAGCCCGTCAAAGCACAACGGCGTCCCCGAAGGAACGCCGTTGTGAGTGTAATCGTGAAAGGTGCTGGTTCCCCAGCGAGCGTTCCGTTACCGCTTGGAGAACTGGAAGCGACGGCGAGCACCGCGTTGGCCATACTTCTTACGTTCCTTCATGCGGCTGTCGCGGGTGAGGAAGCCGCCTTCCTTCTGGGCCGGCCGGAGCGTGGCGTCGTAGAGGACCAGGGCACGGCCGAGGCCTTGGACGAGGGCGCCCGCCTGGCCGCTGTAGCCACCGCCGTTGACATTGACCAGGATATCCATGCTGCCAGCGATGTTGGCGGCAATGAGGGGGGAGCGCACAAGGTGGCGATCCTTGGTTTCCTGGAAGTAGGCTTCGACGTCGCGGTCATTGATGATAAATTTGCCGTCCCCGGCGGTGATGCGGACACGGGCGACCGACTTCTTGCGTCGGCCAGTGCCCCAGAAGTAGGTTTTTCCACCGACGACGACCTTGCCACGGGTGGAGGGCGCCTGCGTCGGGGTAGCCGGGGAAGTGGTGGTCGCATCAGCCATGATCTATTCCTGCGTGATGGAGAGAAAGTCGTGAAGAAAACGAAGAGACAAGGAGGTTGCGGGGAGTTTCGGGTATTTCCCGAACGGTTGCCCGAGGGCGGCCCGGACGATCAGAGGTTGTTGAGCTCGAGCACTTCGGGCTGCTGGGCCGCGTGGGGGTGCTTCTCGTCGGCGTAGCACTTGAGCTTGCCGAGCATCTGCTCGCCGAGCTTGTTCTTGGGGAGCATGCGGCGGACAGCGAGTTCGAAGACCTTGTTGGGCCGGCGGGCCTGCAGGTCTTTGAGGGTCGCGACGCCGTGGCCACCCGGGTAGTAGGTGTAATAATCGTATTGGCGCTGGTCGGCTTTGCGGCCAGAGACCTTGATCTTGGCGGTGTTGAGCACCACGACGTAATCGCCGGTGTCAATGTGGGGGGTGTAGATGGGCTTGTGTTTGCCCATCAGTCGCATGGCGACTTCGACCGCGAGGCGGCCGAGGGTTTTGCCCGAGGCGTCAACGACGAGCCACTTGGCATCGACATTGCCAACCTTGGCGATGGTGGTGCGGCCAGCCGATTTGGCGAGGCGGCGGATGGGTTTGGTCGGGGTGGCGGTCGTCATGGCAGCACTACCTGTCTTTCGAGCAAGACTCGATGAATGAGGATACGCCCCGCAGTGGCGGTCGGCTGCGCAATAGCGACGCCCAATGCCGCGACGGGAAACATGGCAGGATAGTGTTTTTTGTGGAAATGTCAAGACCTCTGGACCGGATTTGCTGGCTCGGGCTGGGGTTGGCCGGTGCGCGAAGCGGGAGCAACGGCGCGGCAAGGGGGAGCGGCTAGCCGTTGGCGGGGAGGGCCGCGGTGGGATCCCCATCGGGATCGCTCTGACGGGCCTGAGCCACCGCTTGTTGAAGGGCGCTGAAATGGGCCTGAAGCTCGACTTGCAGAGAGGGCTCCGGGGGCTGCGGCGCACCCACGGCAGCGGCCTCAAGGGCCCGTGCGGCCGAGGTGATCTCGGGGAAGCCGTAAGACCCGCCGGCACCGGCGAGGCGGTGGGCAATGGCTGCGACATCTTTGCAGCGACCCTCGGCAAGGGCGTCGTGGAGGGCTGAGAGCGTGGAGGAGAGGCCGGTCAGAAAGCGACGAATAAGATCGCGCAGGATGGGATCTTCCTCGAATTCCGGGGCGGCGGGCGTGGCTTTGGCAGCGGTGAGCCGTTGCAGGGTGGCGAGAAGGAGGGGCAGATCGAGGGGCTTGGGAACGTAGTCATCGCATCCGGCGGTGGCGCAGCGTTGGCGATCCTCGCGGAGCGCGTTGGCGGTGAGGGCCACGATGGGGAGGGTGTAGCCGGCGGCGCGCAGGCGGGCGGTGGCGGTGTAGCCGTCCATGATGGGCATCTGCATGTCCATGAGGACGACATCAAAGGGGTGGCCGTTTTGTTGCGCCAGGAGGGCGGCATCGAGGGCGGCCTTGCCGTCGGGCACGTCGGTGACGCGGCAGCCGGCGCGGGTGAGCTGCAGCGCGATGACGTCGCGGTTTTCCGGGCCATCCTCGGCCAGCAGGATGTCCAGGCTGAGGCAGGTCGCGGGATGGGGCGAAGCGGCGGGCACCAGCATGGCGCGGGGCAGCGAGCCGGGCGGGGTCATGGCGGTATCAGCGGGCACGGCAACGGGGAGGGAGAGTCGGAACGTGGAGCCTTTTTCCGGCACGGAGGAAGCGGAGAGGTCGCCCCCGAGCATGCGCGCGAGGCGGCGGGAGATCGACAGCCCCAGGCCCGTGCCGCCATACTTGCGGGTGGTGGAGGGGTCGGCCTGGATGAAGGGCTCGAAGAGGGCCTCGATCTGCTCGGGGGTCATGCCGATGCCGGTGTCGGTGACGTGGATGACGAGGTGGGGATGGGCGTGTCCGAGCTCGTAGCGGGCGGTGAGCTGGACGTTTCCGGACTGGGTGAACTTGAGGGCGTTGGAGAGCAGGTTGATGAGGATCTGGCGGAGGCGGGTGGGATCGGTGAGGAGGCGGTCGGGGATGGGGGTATCGAGGGCGAAACTGAAGTGGATGGACTTGGCGGTGGCGCGCGGGCGCATGAGGGAATCGACTTCGGCGAGCAGATCGGGAAGGCGACATTCCACCGATTCGATGGTGAGGCGACCGGCCTCAATTTTGGAGAGGTCGAGGATGTCGGAGATGAGCGTAAGGAGGTGTTCGCCGGAGCGTCGTGAGGCGAGCGTGTAGCGTTCCCGGGTGAGCGGGTCCTGGGTGGAAAGGAGCAAATCGGTGTAGCCCAGGATGGAGGTGAGGGGGGTGCGAAGCTCGTGGGACATGTTGGCGAGGAAGGCGGACTTGGCGTGGTTGGCGGCCTCGGCCTGTTTTTGGGCGACGCGAAGCTGCTCCTCGGTCTGGCGGCGAATTCGCAGGTCGCGGAGGATGAGGTTGAGGGCGACGAAGATGATGGCCACGGCAGCGATGCTCGCGGCGGCGATGGTGAGCAGGGTGACGTTTGCGGAATGCTGGGCCTGGCGGTCGCGCGCGGCCACGAGGGCCTGTTCAACGGCGGACGCCTCTTCAATGGTGTGTCGCAGGCCGGCGGTGATGTCGCGGCGCCAGTTGGCCTGGAAGAATGCATCGTCGGACGCCGGGGTGGTGGCGAGAAATTTGGCATCGAGTGCGGCTTGGAGGCTGTGCAGACGCTCCTGCTGGGGCGGGCTGTCATGGGTGAGAATCAAAAGGCGAGCCATGGAGCTTTCGACTTCGCCACGAACTTTCAGATACTCGTCGAAGGGATAGCGCTGCCGGTCGAGGGTGTAGTACTTGAGCGAGCCGGCAGCCTGCGCGATCAGGTAGTCGAGGCGGTTGAGCTCGGCGAGCACTTCCTGGCTGTGGGTGACGAGGTGCTCATCGTCGAGCGCGCGCAGCGTGGTGTTGATCGCCGAGGCCGCCAGAGCGGCGAGCAGCAACAGAGCGACAAGGAAGCCGACCAGGACTTTGCGTTCCGTGGAAAAGGTCATCGTCTCACAGGAAAACCGTCATCTGGCGAATAGACACCGCACGTGCCTGAGGGTTTGACCATTGTTTCCATCGCAGCGGGCGGAGTCCAGCCCCTTGAACAGGGGTGGCCTCCGATTGTTCCAGGCATCGCGCGACGAACGAGTCGTTTGGGGTGGTAGAATGCACCCCCGAGAAGTCATCGGCCCTTTACGGGAAGGTGGCGGGCTCGTAGGCTCCGGTGCGGGCATTGATGATCGAGGAGTTGGCTATGAAACTGGCACAGGCGGACCATCTGCGGGTCACTCCCGGCGAGAAGATCAACCTTCACAAATGGGAGACGGGCTCGACGAAGCACGTTCCGGACCGGAACGATGCAGAGGAGCACACGGGCGAGGCGGCGCAGCGGCTGGCGGACATGCAGGAGCTTTTGTATGCGGGGGCACGCTCCTCCCTGCTGGTGATTCTGCAGGGAATGGATGCCTCCGGAAAAGATGGGGCGGTGCGGAAAGTCTTCGATGCGGTGAATCCGGCGGGCATGCAGGTGACGAGTTTTAAGCAGCCTTCCGCGGAGGAACTGCGGCACGATTTTCTGTGGCGCTGTCATGCCAAAGCGCCGCCGCGGGGGTACATCGGGGTGTTCAACCGGTCCTATTATGAAGACGTTCTCATCGTCCGGGTTCATGCCGGCACGCTCCTGGCGCCGGAGCTGCGCAAAGAGAAGGGGGTGTGGGAGGGTCGCTACGAATTGATCACGGCGTTTGAGAAGATTCTGTCCGATTCGGGCACGCGGGTGGTGAAATTCTTTCTGCACATTTCGCGGGAGGAACAGCGCGAGCGCTTTGAGGATCGGCAGAAGGATCCGGCCAAGCACTGGAAGCTGGCCGCGGGAGACTTCAAGGAGCGGGAATTCTGGAAGGATTACCAGACGGCGTATGAGGACATGCTGCCGGCAACGTCAACGAAGGATGCCCCGTGGTACATCATCCCGGCGGACCACAAATGGGTGCGGGATTACTGGATCTCGCAGATTCTGGCGTCGCATCTGAAAGAGATGGACCTCCGAGTGCCCAAGGTCGCCGATGAGTCCCTGGTTACGCGGAAGTTCGAGTGACAGGGGGGGCTGGACACTCCGACAGGGGGCATTTTCACCCCGATCAGGAAATCTCTTGTAAAACGGCGCGGCCAGGCTAATAATGGGAATGAGAAACGCAGCCGCACAGACAAGTGCAGGAGGTGCCCACGACGAGCAGCATTCAGCCCCGCGCTGAGAAGACAGAACCGCACCGCAATCGCATCAGACAGTAGTCGCTTGGAATCCAAGCAATTTTTATACGTTATATCCCTACCGGAGGTGAATCTGATGCAAGGCCGTGCGGTTTTTCTCTGCGCTGATTTCTGACCCCCCCACCGGGTCGGGCGGGGGTTCAATGACAGGAGTTCGGGTATGGCGCGGGCGTGCATTGGCATCACGATGGAGGTTGGCAGTCGGGAGGAGGGCCGGAAGACCTGGGAGCTGGCGGCGGATTATCCGCGTGCGTTGGTGGCGGCGGGGGCGATGCCCTTGTTGCTGGCACCGACGGCCGACGGGGACCTGCAGCGGGAGATGATCGATTCCCTGGACGGGTTGCTCATTCCGGGAGGCGGGGACCTGGACCCGGCGCTTTACCAGCAGGCACCCCATGCGGAGACCCGACAGACGGACGCACAGCGGCAGGCGTTTGACCTGGCGATGCTGCGCCTGGCGGAGCAGCGGCGGCTTCCCGTGCTGGGCATTTGCCTGGGGTGTCAGGTGATGAATGTGGCGCGCGGGGGAACGCTGCATCAGCATTTGCCAGACGCGGTGCGGCCCTTGGCCGGGAGCGCGCTGGTGCATTCAAAGAAGGGGGATCGCAGCAATGCGCATGGGGTGGCGATCGAAGCGGGGACCCTGCTGGCGCAGGTTCTGCCGGTCAGGGATGGGGGGCTGCTGGAGGTCAATTCCCGGCACCATCAGGGGATTGACCGCGCCGCTCCAGGGCTGGTGGTCAGCGGGCGGGCAGTGGATGGGGTGATTGAGGCGGTGGAGGATCCGGCGTATCGGTTTTGGCTGGGCGTGCAGTGGCACCCGGAGAACCTTGCGGGGTCGGCACACGAGAAGTTGTTCCGGGCATTGGTGGCGGCGGCGGAAGAATTTCGTGAAAATTCGGGGAGCTGGGGGCGAATAGGTTGAAATACTCACGTCGAGGCCGATACTGCAGGAAGGTTCCTCTCGGAGTATCGCCATGGCGTTCGACTTTAAGCCTGTTTTTTCCCGTGCGTTGCCTTATGCGGCCTATCTGGAACGGTATGCCACGGCGGAGCAGAGGTCGCGCTGGGCCGCGGTGCATGATGCGGTGCGGCTGACGGAGGACCAGAAGACGTTGCTGGGGACCTTTCGCCGCAAGATGCATGTGCTGTGCATGGCGGGGGCGTGGTGCGGGGACTGCGTGAATGGGTGTCCGCTGTTTCAGATCATCGCGGCGGCGCGGCCGGACGTGATCGATTTGCGCTTTGTGCATCGCGCGCAGGATTTCGATTTTGTGACAGCGCCCGTGCGTGCGGGGACGGCGGAGGATCCGGAGGACATCCGCTCCCGGCCGATCGGAAAGATTCTGGTGAAATGGGGGGTACTGACGCCGGAGCGGGTGGAAAAGGCGCTGCTGGCGCAGGAAGAACGCAAGGCGGCGGGGCTGAATGTGCGGATTGGGGATGTGCTGACCGAAACGGGTGCGATCACGATGGAACAGCGCGATCGGGCGTTGGCGGCGCAAGGGGGATATGAGAGCGTGGAGTCGTGGGACACGGCGGTGGCGCGAGAGCTGATGACCTGCGGGGCACCGCGGGTGCCGATGCTGGTGTTTCTGTCGGAGGACTGGCACGAGTGCGAACGCTTCGGGGAACGGACGCTGGCGACCTATCGGGAGAAGGCGAAGAAGCAGCTTGCGGCGATTCAGGGGGCGTCCTGTCCGACGGGGCTGTTTCCGCCGACGACGGATCTGCTGGCGACGAACCTGGCGGAATGGCTGGGGCACTTTGAGCGGGTGCAGTGGATGCTGCTGACGAGCCCGCGGCTGGTGCGCTTGCATGGGGAGGGGTGAGGGGGCGGTCAGTCTCGTGGGCCGAGCAGCTTTTCGATGTCGAGATCGCTGAGATCGTCGTTGGGGGCGCGGCGTGGGGGCGGCTGATCGACAGGCTTGGTGATGCCGAACTCTTTAAGCCAGTGGGCGGTTTCGCCGCTGGTGGGGGAACCCTGGGTTTTGCGGGCGGGGAGCGCTTCGGCGTCGCTGGTTTTTCCGGAAAAGAGAAGTTCGAGGAAAGCGTCGCAGCTCATGGCGGAGGCGAAATGGCGGCGCGCGTGGAGGGTGACGGCGCGGTCGTCGGTGACGACGGTGAGTTTTTTGCGTTCTTTGGAGCGTTCGACCATTTGGCCGATGACCCGGTCGGCGGGGATGCCGGCACCGGAGTAGCGGAGGTCGATGGCGGGGAATTCGTTGAGGCCGGGCTCTTCGGGTTTGGAGCGGCCGTCGAGGATGAGGACCACTTTAAGGGCGCGACCGGGCCCGGCGAGGGCCTGGCAGAGGCCGCGGACGGTGGTGGGGGCGACTCCGCCGCGCCAGGCGGAGACGTGCATGAGGTTGTAGGTGTCGATGAGATAGACCATGGGTTGCCCTCGAACGGGATGCGCCTCGCTGGGGGCAGCATAACCCTGCGGCGGCGGGTCGGGCATGCGGTGAAATAAATTTCCGTGGAGCGGGTTGCCGGCTGGGGCAGTTTTTTGCATTCTGGTCCGTTAACGGTGGTACTGTCTGAATTTTTTGGCTTTTTTCTGGAACGGCGCAGGATGAAACACTTCACCACACTCGCGTTGATCTTGTCCCTCACCGCGCCGGTTCTGGCGGCCAACGCTCCGGAAGCAGATGGGAAGCCGCACCAGTTGGCGCTGCACGATCGGCAGTTCTGGATCGATGGCAAGCCGATGCGGGTGTTTGCCGGGGAGATTCACCCGGCGCGGATTCCACCGGAATTCTGGGAAGACCGGATCAAGAAAGCCAAGGCGATGGGGCTCAACACGGTGAGCGTGTATCTGTTCTGGAATGAAATCGAGCCGACGGAGGGGAACTTCGTCTTCACGGGCAAGACGGACGTGCGGCGGTTCGTGAAGCTGTGTCAGGACAACGGGATGTGGGTGCTTCTGCGGTCGGGGCCCTATGTCTGCGGGGAGATCGATTTTGGGGGGCTGCCGGCGTGGCTGCTGAAGCACCCGGGGCTGAAGATTCGTTCTGATGAGCCGCAGTTCATGGCCTACAGCAAGAGCTACGTCGAGCAGATCGGCAAGCAGCTGGGGGACCTGCAGGTAGCGCACGGGGGGCCGATCCTGATGACGCAAATTGAGAACGAGTACCACAAGGTCGACGCCTATCTTGCCGCGCTGCAGAAGATTTACATCGCTGCCGGTTTTGACGGCCAGCTCATGACCTGCGATCCGACCAACGGTCCGTGGACCACCATGGAGTATCTGCCCAACGTGCTGCGCGGGTACAACGGATTCGACCCCAACGACCGGTTTGAGAAGCGTTACACCGAGTCGACGGCGGTCACGGAAAAGACGGGGTATCCGATCTTTTCGCCGGAGGTGTACACGGGATGGTTCCCGGCGTGGGGCACGCCGCAGGGCAAGTCGCCGAAGGTGGATCTGGAGACGCAGCGGGCGCGCATTCAGTTTTTGTTTGATCACAAGGATGCGAGCGGGCGGCCGGATTTGTCGTGGTGTCTGTACCTGTTCGACGGCGGGACGAATTTCGGCTTCAGCGCCGGGCCGAGCAACAATCGACCGGTGACGACAAGCTACGACTATGATGCGCCGGTGGATGAACTGGGGCGGATCACGCCGAAATATCGGATGTTGCGGGAGATGTACCAGAAGGAGCTGGGGCTCACGTTGCCGCCGATTCCGGCGGATCCGAAGGTGATTGAGGTTCCGACCTTCACGCTGAAGGCGGGGGCGGCGCTGGTGGATCGGCTGCCGACGAAGGCGGTGGAGAGCGAAAACGTCCAGCCGATGGAGAACCTGGATCAGAATTACGGGTTCATCGATTACCGCAAGGAATTTCCGGAGGGGCTCAAGGGGAATATCGCGTTGGGGCAGGGTCGGGATTACATCACGATCATGGTGAACGGAAAGGTGATTGCCGACAAATTCAGCGGCGTGGGCGGCGGGTTTGGCGGCGGCGGCCGCGGGCGAGGTGGGGCGGGCCCGGCACCGCTGACGGTGGATGTCAGCGGCCCCTGCACGCTGGATATCATGGTGCACAACCTCGGGCGCAACAGCCTGATCAACAGTGGCGACAATGAGCGCAAGGGGCTGATCACGAATCCGTCGCTCAACGGCGCGCCGCTGACGGGGTGGAAGATTTATTCGCTCCCCCTGGAGGATCCGGCGCAGCTTCCGGCTTCGGACAAGACCTCCGCCGGGACCGGTCCGACGTTCTACAACGGCACATTCACCATCAGCGACACAGGCGAGACCTACCTGGACATGAGCAACTTCCACTTCGGCGTGGTGTGGGTGAACGGGCACAATCTGGGCCGGTATTGGGAAGTGGGCGCCACGCGTTCGATCTATGTGCCCAGCGTGTGGCAGAAGAAGGGGGAGAACCAGATCACGGTGCTGGAGCTGGGCCCCCCGCCGGCGACGACGAGCGTGACCGGCGGTCCGACGATGGTGGAGACGCCGCTGAAGGCGATTCAGCCGCTGTGGACGCCGGCGGCTGCGCCGGGCGGTCGAGGCAACTGAGGGTCCTCAGGCGGCCAGTCATGCGGCGGCGTGCGTCACGGGGTGGGAGCCGCGGCGCGCCACGCGGTGGCCTTCGCCGCCACGCCCGCAGTCCTGGCGTCGCCTTCGTGGGCGATGACGAGGTGGCGGAAGGTGGCGGTTTTGCCTTTGTCGAGCGTCCACTGCAGTGGGCCGATGTGGGCGAGCAGGCCGAACAGCCGCACGTGCCAGGCGGTATCGCCGCCGGGATTCTCGCGGGCATTGACCATGGTCACGCCGTAGGGCTTTCCGGCGATGAGGCCGGAGTAATCACACCAGGCGGCGGGGGCGGAGCGTGCTGATTTTTCGCCGATGCCGCCGGCGCCGGTGGTGATCTGCTTGGTGGCATCGGGGCCATCGAGGATCGCCTTGGCCATGCGAACGGAGCAGAGACCCGCTTCGACGCCGGAGACGTTCAGGGGTTTGCATTTGAAGGTGACGTCGCCGCTGGCGGCGGTGAGCACGCTGGTGATCTCGATGCCGCGGTCGCCATCGGGATAGGGCAGGAAGCGCACGCGGCGGGTTTCGGTGAGGACCGGCTCGCCGGCCTTGGCACCGTCCCAGGCGAGGGTTTCGACGAAGCCGTCAGCGGTGAACTGGGTGAACGCCAGGTGCCGCTGCTGCGGTGCCCCGGCCAGCCAGTGATCGACGCCATTGACGCTGCCGTGGCCGATCCAGAGGGATCGCTGGTGGGGATGGTCGACCTTGGGGTTCTTGAGGACTTCGCGTTGCTGATCGCTGGTGACTTCCGTGCCGTCGGCGGCACAGACGGGGTAGAAGTAGGGGCGATTCCACTTGGGATCGTCGGGGGTGGGGGCAAAACGGTAGGTGGTGAAGGGGTGCCCCCCCACCGTGATGCGGAGCTCGGTCTTTTCCTGCTGGATGTGGACGGCCGGCGCGGGGGTTTGCGCCCAGGTGGCTCCCGCCAGCACGCCCAAAATTGCCACCGCCGTCATCGCGGGAAATCGCATCATCGCTCGCTCCACTTTGAACCGTTCCGGTAGACTCAACGCCGCCTTGGCTTGAGGTTTGCATTTGCGATTTAAGTTTTGAGTTTTCCCAATCCCCACTACACTGCGCGGATGCTGATTCTTGGCATTGATCCTGGCCTTCGGATTACCGGCTACGGGCTGGTCTCGCTCACGGCGGGCCGGCCGCTGCTGCAGGAGGCGGGGGTTTTACGGATGAAGAGCAAGGGGGATCTGGCGGAGCGGTTGTGCGAGCTGCACAAGCACCTGGCGGAGCTCGTGGTGGAAACGTCGCCCGACCGGGTGGTGGTGGAGCAGCTCTATGCGCATTACAAACACCCCCGGACGGCGATCTTGATGGGGCACGCGCGCGGGGTGATTCTGCTGGCGGCATCGCAGAATGGCCTGCCGGTGACGAGCCTGGGGGCGACGCTGGTGAAGCGGACGATCACGGGCAATGGGCATGCATCGAAGCGGCAGGTGCAGCGGTCGGTGGCGGCGCTGTGCCACTTGCCCAAGCCGCCCGATCCGCCGGATGTGGCGGACGCGATCGCCATCGCCTGGACGCTGGCCCTGCGCATTGCGCACCATGCGCCGATGGCATGAACCGAACGCACGGGCGCAGTGGCAAAAGTGGCGGGATTTGCGGATAATGGGGGATTCTCGCAAATGTACACCCGGAGTCGCTGATGTCCGCCCACGATCGCCCGCCGGCCACCGTTGAACGCACGCCCGAGCAGCACGACGCGGTGCGCCGCCGCTCGGCACCCATTGCTTTGGCGGGGGTGATCTGCGGTGTGGGGGCGCTGGGGATGCTGCTGACGCGCTCGGTGAACCCCAACGTCCCACCGAATATTTTCGCGATGAACCTGTCGTTCTGCGCCATCATGATGGGGATCGGCATCCTGTTTTATGTGCGCGGGACGCCCGGCGCCCGGGCGGCGGTGATTTTTTCGGTGTTGGCGCTGATAACGGGGCTGGTGGGGCCGATGGTCTTTGCGAAGCAGTCGTTGGACTGGCGCGTCGCGATTGAGAATCGCGAGCTGGACAATGTTCGCGGGATCGTGAGTGCGTCCAAGGCTTACGCAGCGACGCACGACGGGCGCTTTCCGAAAGACATCAACGCGCTGCTGGATGGGGGCTTTCTCAAACCCGAGGAGCTGCACTCGCCCTTTGGCAACGGGGAATCGATCGACATGCGGGAGCGGGTGAAGAAGCACACGATGACGGCGGAGGAATTCGCCACGTGGTACGCGCGGCACAGCGACTACGACTATTACGGGTCGGACTACACGCTTTCAATGTTCGGCGGGGCGACAACCCGCGCCGCGACGAGCGCCCCCAGTGCGAACGTCGATCCGTCGCGGATCGTGATCGCCGCCAGCACGGACGTGATCATGAGCGACAAGCTGTCCGCGGGGTTTCTCGATGGGCACGCGGAATATGTGGGGCTGGAGGAGGCAGAAGCTGCGTTGACCGGGACCAACGATGCCCGCGCCGGCCTGGGATTGCCGGCGCTGCGGCCGCCGCGGTCGATCGAGCACGCACGGGATCTGGAGCGGCAGGACCGTGCACGTGCGGCCCCCTGAGGATGCACGCCGGGACCGGACCCTCAGGGGTGGCTCGTCGGCGGATATTTGAGCGCCACGAAGCGCGCCAGGCCCTCTTCCCAAGCGCGCATGACATCCAGACCGGCAGCGCGTAGTTTGGCATTGTCGAGGACGGAATAGCGCGGCCGCTTGGCCGGGGCGGCGTAGGTGCTGCTGGGGACGGGCTCAATCTCGTGGGGCACGCCGGCGAGTTCGAGAGCCCGTTTGGCGAAGGCATACCACGTGACGGCACCATGGCTGACCGCGTGATAGAGGCCGGGGGGTGCCTTGTGGGGGCCTGCTTCGAGAAGGGTGGCAAGCTGGATGCTGAGATCATCGGTGGGGGTGGGCGCGACGGTCTGATCATCGACGACGCGGAGTTTTTTACCCTCGCGTGCCATTTTGACCATGGTGTCGACGAAATTGAGACCGCCCTTGAGCTTGCAGCCGGCGACGCCGAAGAGGCCGCAGCTTCGCACGACGTAGCCGACCGTGGGTGCGTGGGCGAGGGTCATGCAATCGCCGCCGAAGCGGGTGAGGGCGTAGATCGAGTGGGGGTGGACAGCGGCGGACTCGGGGAGGGGCTGGTTGTCGGGCCAGCCTTCGGCAACGTAGTCGGTGCCGATCTGGACGAAGCG
>CALCHA010000357.1 GCA_937901265.1 uncultured Phycisphaerales bacterium | reverse complement strand
TGAACAAGTTGCGGAACGTGTGAGGCCGCCAACAGCGGCAAACGCGGCAGGGAAATCAGCGGAACGGATCAGGGGGTCGCGTCAGGGAGTCGCGGTTGGAGCGGCTGAGGTCGCGGCGGCGGCTTTGATCACGTCGGCGGTCTGGGGCAAGCCGATCGCCGATTTGCCGAAGCCCGGGGCGGCGCCGGCGGCGATGGCGTTGGCCTGGGCGTCGGGATAGTCGCTCACGAGCATCAGCGGGGTGGTGAAGCCGGACTGCTTCAGGTCGCTGATAAGCGCGAGACCCGAGCCGCCGGCATCGAACTGGCGATTGATCAGCACGAGGGCGTAGGACTTTTCGGCGAGCAGGCGGCGGGCTTCGTCAGCGGAGTGGGCGCGCTCGACAAAGGCCCCCAGCGCTTTGCGCACGACCTGCGCGATGCGCGAATCGTCGTAGCCGCATTGGCCGACGCTGAGAACGGGGAGGATGGGAGAAGCGGAGCTGAGGGACATGGTGAGGTCTCCAAGGGGGGTGTCCACATCATCTTTCGCGCGGCGAGGGCGGGTTTCCACTGGGCGACCCACTTTATTTTGCGGCAGGGGCGGGGGTGGGCCAAAAGGGCAGCGGGACGACGCTGGCCTTTTCGCGGGAACCCTCGGCAAGCACTTCCAGGGAACGCCCGGGCAGGGCACAGGCGCGCTTCACGTACGCCAGGGCGATCGGCACATTCCCAAGCATCGGCGACATCGTGCTGCTGGTGATCATGCCGACCTGCTGGCCCCCCCCGCCGGCGGCAGGATCGAAGACCTCCGTCGCCGCCACCGGCAGGCGTGCCTCTTCCATTTTGAGCCCGACCAGCAGCCGGGCCACCGTGTTGTGCGCGTGCATCCGGGCGACGATTTCCTGGCCGAGGTAACAGCCCTTGGTGACGCACACGGCACGCGGATACCAGTGGGCGGTTTCCATCGGCAGGTGGTTTTCGGTGATGTCGATGCCGTAGAGAGGCGAGCCCGCCTCGATACGCGCCGTGTTGAATGCGGACCATCCGATAGCCCGCAGCCAGCGCGCTTCGGGGACAGCCCCCTCACCGCTGGCGGCGCGTCCCGCTTCGTGAAGAATCTGCCAGAGGCTCACCAGCGCGTCTCGCGGCACGATCAGCTCATACTGCGGCTCGCCCGCCAGATCGTTGCGGAAGAGGGTGATCGTCCACTTGCCCAGCAGGCGCTTGGCGTGGCTCAAGGGCGCGTTGAGGTTTTCCACCCCGGCGTCAAGGACCTGCTTGAGCAGGTCGGCCGCGCGAGGCCCCAGCAGGGTGAGGCGGCCCAGTTGCTGCGCGCCCGAGAGGACGCGCACCTCCTCCGTGAAGATGTACTTTTCAAACGACGCCACCAGCCCGGTGACCAGGCGAGCGTCCGTTTCCAGCAGCGTCGCGTCCTCCGAATGGAGGATGTTGAGGTCGGCGATGATGCGGCCCTTGAGGTTCAGCAGGTACGCGTAGCAGCCGGTGCCGGGGGCCAGCTTGGAGGTATCGTTGGTGACCTTGTTGTGCAGAAACGTGAGGCGGTCCTTGCCGGTGAGGATGATGACGGAGCGGTGGGGCGCATCCATCAGCGCCGCGGCCTTGCGGATGGCGGCATATTCCGCCTCGGCCTCACCGTAGGATTCGACGATCTGCAAATCCGGGCCATAAGCAAGGAACGAGGCCTCAGCCTGTTCGTGGAGTGGATGGAGCGGGTGGAGGTCCATGGGCGTGAAATTCTCCTGCGACGAAAGCGCTATTGTATCGTCGAGTGCGTCGGAAGAGGGGCAGGAGCACACAAAACGTAAAAACTCGCAGGCGAAGGGCATGGAAATGGGGGCAGTTGCTCGCTAAAGATCACCCATTGCCTTGACGACGGGCCCCCAGATCGGAACATCCGCCGGGCAGCGATCCCACATGGCTTTTTAACGC
>CALCHA010000356.1 GCA_937901265.1 uncultured Phycisphaerales bacterium | reverse complement strand
ATGCGGGCGCCTGTCGTCATGGAATTATTCAACGGAGCCCCTTGGAATGACCGCCATTAACGAAAAACCCTGGCCCATCGAACTGCACTTGGTGCGTGCCCGCCCCGAGGGCAAAAAAGGCACCTATGTCGCCCACTTCCGAAAAAATGGACAACACCTGACAAAGTCCCTCGGCTCGCGGCGCCGCGAAGCTGCGCTTCAAGAAGCCAGGGCACTCGAGTCGCAGTTGGAGTCCGGCAGCTACGTTGTTGCGCACGCGAAGGTCAAGCTCGACGTGGCGATCGCGGAATTCATGGCCGCCAAAGACACCGAAGGGCTGTCGCCAAAATCGGCCCAGAAGTACCGCGGTGAGCTCAACACCTTGCTGGCCTTCGCCATCGAGAAGAATGTGCTGTACGTGCAGCAGCTCGACGAATCGCTGCTTCTCGCCTACCGCCACTATCGCTCTTCGCTGAACCTTGCCCGAAAGTCCGCACCCCTCCACCCCAAGACGACGCACACCGCCATGATGATCGTTGTGGCTTTTCTGCGGTGGTCGGTTCGCAGGAAATGGATCCCCATTAACCCACTTCAGGACGTGCGGCTTGCCAAGCCCCCGTTCCAGCGGAAATACGCGCCATCGGCCACCGCCATCAATACCTTGCTGGACGCCGCTCCTACCCGTCTCCGGGCCATCTTCTACACGCTGGCGTTTACCGGCATGCGGTCCGGCGAACTCCAGCTTCTTCGTGTCGGTGACGTCGATCTCGCCGAGAACTGGCTACACGTCCAAAGCCTCAAGGCGAAAATGACGCGGGTGAGGCCGATCCGCAAGGTTCCCATCCACCCCCGGCTTCGCCCTGTCTTGGAAGCCCTCCTCGCGGGCGCCAAGCCTGATCCCGCTCGCCCCCTCTTCTGTGCCGCGCCCAGCGCCAAGTATCCGGCCGGCGACCACACCATCAACACCAAGCACCTCAACGACGACGCCAAACGCATCGCCGTCGCCGCCGGTCTTCGCGTTGGCCGGCACGACGATGGTTTTGTCATTCATTCGTTTCGCCATGGGTTTGAAACCGCGGCGATCAATGTCGGCCTTCCCCAGCGCGTGGTCGATGCATGGCTCGGCCATACCGGCGACCGGTCCATGGGCTCCGTCTACTACCGCCTCAGCGACACCGAGTCCCAGGCCTTCATGTTGAAATTTGCTCTGTAAACCCCTTCCAACCCCCTTCCAAAGGAGAAGAAATGTTCATCGCCTTGAAGCCCACCCTGTTATCCGTGCTGGGCACAACGGCCACGTCCGTGGCGTGGATGATCATCACCGCCATCAGCGCCATCACGAAGACGTTGGTCCCGTTGGCTGCGAAGCGTGTCCACATCAAGCGGGGGAAAAACGGGGGAAATTGGATTTCCAAACTGACGGGCTTCCATAAGCCCTGCAACCAACGGCACCTGCAACATGCCGCTGGGACGCAACGGAGAGAGAGGGATTCGAACCCTCGGTAGGTTCATCACCTACACACGATTT
>CALCHA010000355.1 GCA_937901265.1 uncultured Phycisphaerales bacterium | reverse complement strand
TTTCGGCATTGCCAAGTTACTCGGCGAGGAACGCGATCTCACCCGAACTGGCCTCTATTTGATGACGCCGGAATACGCCAGCCCCGAACAGATTCGCGGTGAACCGATTACCACCGCCACAGACATTTATTCGCTTGGAATTCTGCTCTATCAATTGCTTTGTGGGCGGCACCCGTTCTTTATTCGTAGCCAGAATCCATTTGAAGTGGCGCGAATGATTTTGGAGAATGAGCCCGACCGTCCGAGCAGCATTGTTAAAACGCATCGCTCTTTGTTAGATCCGGTCGCTGGCCATCCGCCGTCTCCCAGTAGCCTTCCTGCCGCGGATGCGACGGTCGTATTACCCGATGGCGTTCCCAATACGCGGCGGTGGAGCAAGGTGCTGGCGGGAGATTTGGACAATATCGTCCTCAAGGCTTTGGATCGTGACGCTACCCGCCGCTACCAGTCCGTCCTACAGTTTTCATCGGATATTCAGCTTTATCTGGAAGGCCGGCCAGTTGTCGCCTCGGACAGTGGGCATTTTTACCGAATCCGAAAAATCATCGTCCGGAATTGGCTCGCTATTCTCTCCGGAGCGCTGGTCTTTTTCGCCCTCGCCATTGGCATGATCGTTGCCACTTACGAGGCGCGGATTGCGCAAGACCAACGGGCCAAAGCGCAACGACGGGAAGAACAGTTGCGGCGAATCGCGCAGACCCTCGTTTTTGACATGCACGATGCTATTGAGACGCTGCCTGGGGCTGCTCCTGTGCGCGAAAAGCTACTGACCAATGCGGCGCAAGCGTTGGACAGTATTTCCAAAGACGCTACTGACGATATTGGCTTGCGGAAAGAATTGGCCGATGCCTATCAGCGCTTGGGGGATGTCGAAGGCGCGCCTAGTGAAATGAATCTCGGTAAGACCAGTGCGGCGGCAGGCGATTACCGGAAGGGAATTGGCTTATTGGAAGGGATTTGGGGTGCCAATGACGATCCCGAAATTGTAGGGCGTCTGGCGGCGCTTTATGAAAGTCTTTCGATCGTGAGCCGGTCAACGGGCCAATACGATGTGGCCCGGAACTATCTTGAACACTCGATTACCCTGCGCGAAAAGGTCAGCCGTTTACGTCCGGAAAGCTCGAAATCCCAGTATTCGCTTGCAATTGGGTATTTTTCTGCCGCGCATCAAAGTATCGGCAAGCAGCTGTTCACGACAGCCGAGAAGTTTGCGCGTCGCTCACTTCGTGAATTTGAGGCGGTGGCGAGCAACCTGTTGACGAAGGAGCCGCTGAGTCTGGAACTGGTGATTTCGGGCGCGGGGGGCAGCGAGCGGCACTTTCCGATGAAGGCGTCGGGCGGGAAGTTCGTGGCGACGGCGGTGGCGTTTCCGGAGCAGGGCGAGTGGGTCGTGCCGGTGGAAATTGTGTACACGACGGGGAAGGTGGCGGGGATGGCGAAGGATGTCTCGTGGAAGGTGGGGGCGACGGCAGTGAAGCTGAGCGAGGTAAAAGCGGTGGACATGGCGGGGGGAGGCTCGACGGAACTGCTGGACGGGCGGCGGCTGGAGGGGATGCCGAAGGGAAAGCTGACGCTGAGGGTGGGGGAGCACGAGATGAATTTTAACCTGGCGCAAGCATCGCAGCTCACGCATGTGGTGCGGGAAGCGGACGAGCGGGTGATCTGCAAGGTGGTGGCGTCGGCACATGGGGAGGTGGTGGGGGAGGTTTCGCAGGCGCTCTACCTGGCGGGGACGCGGCATGACACCATCGAGGCACTGCTGAAGGGGGACTTCATCAAGCCCTTGAGGGCGGCGTCGCCGACGACGTATATGAAAGGGCAGAGCACGGCGGGGGATTACATCGGGCAGGGCAAGGCCTATGCGTACGATGGGGCGGCGGTGCATGGAGCGAGCACGGCCACCGGGCTGCGGCTGACGGCGGGGCCGTGGAACCTGACGTTTTCAGCGGCGCGCGGCGGGGTGCTGGCGGAGCAGGTGTATGAGCATGCGAAGCGCTCGCCGTTCAATGACGATGCGCCGGGGATGGACATTTCGGGGGAGGGGCGGGGGAGCAACACGCTCAGCGGAAAGTTCGTGGTGTGGGAGCTGGAGATGGAGAACGGGCAGATCAAGCGGCTGGCGATTGATTTCGACCAGCGGTCGGAAGGGCACGGCCCGCCCTTCGTGGGGATGATTCGGATCAACTCGACGCTGGAGTAGCGGCGGCCTTGAGACATTGGTTGTTGATGGCGGCGGCCATGAAGGCGGCACCGAAGCCGTTGTCGATGTTGACGGTGGCGATGCCGGAGGCGCAGGCGTTGAGCATGCCCAGGAGTGCGGCGAGACCGCCGAAGGAGGCTCCGTAGCCGACGGAGGTGGGGACGGCGATGACCGGGGCAGGGATCAGGCCGGCGACGACGGAGGGGAGTGCGCCTTCCATGCCGGCGACAACGATGACGCAGCGGGCGGGGAGCAGCTCGGGGATGCGCGCGAGGAGCCGATGCAGGCCGGCGACGCCGACGTCGGTGATGCGGAGGGGTTCGTGGCCCATGACTTGAAGGGTGAGGGCGGCTTCGTCGGCGACGGGGAGGTCGGAGGTGCCGGCGGCGACGATGGCGATGCCGGGATGCCTGGGGGCGGCGGGGTCCTGGCGGTAGAGGCAGCGGGCGGATTCATGATAACGAAGGTCGGGGACTTTTCTGGCGGCAGCTGCGAATTGCGCGGGGGTGGCGCGGGTGCCCAGCAGACGCAGCGAGCGGGCGGCGAGGTTCTCGGCGATGGTCGCCACCTGATCGGGCGTCTTGCCGGCGCAGTAGATGACCTCGGGGAAACCCTTGCGCAGCTCGCGGTGGTGATCGACGGTGGCGCAGTCGAGGGATTCGCAGGGGGCGGTGTGGAGGGAGGCGAGGGCGGCATCGATGGGCATTGCCCCGGTGCGGACTTGTTCGAGGAGGGTGCGGAGTGTTTCGATCGGAGGCATGGGAGCTCGTAATGACAAATGCTAAATGACAAGTGACGAAAGGGGGGCCGGATTGACGGGTCCGGCGGGTGTTCGCATCATAGGCGAGGTGGGGAGGGTTTGCAGGAGAGATGTTATGGAGTACCGGCGATTCGGGCGGACGGGGTTGATGATGCCGGTGTTTTCGTGCGGGGGGATGCGGTTTCAGTGGAAGTGGCAGGATGTGCCTCTGTCAGAGGTGCCGGCGGACAATCAGGCGAATCTGGAGGCGGTGGTGAAGCGGGCGTGGGAAGCGGGGATCACGCACATCGAGACGGCGCGGGGCTATGGTTCGTCGGAGCGGCAGC
>CALCHA010000354.1 GCA_937901265.1 uncultured Phycisphaerales bacterium | reverse complement strand
AAAGGCCATGGACTTGCCCCCACACTTGGGTACCTTCGCGCAGGCGGCAAGGGCAACATCCCCGCAGCGCGGCCAAGACTGCTCAGGTCACGGCCGCTCACGTCTTCTTCAACCACGCGACGCCCAGACGGAACATCGCCAACGCTCCGATGAAGCAGCTCAAGGCTATGAGGTACAGCACGGTCTCGAAAAAGATCTGGCTTATGGTCAGCGGTGCCGGGGGAATGGGTGAGCCAAAGCCGCCGCCGGACGAGTTGGTGACCATCACCCCGATGAGAAAGCACCCGCCCAGGGCAATGAGCCCGAGCCCCGACAGCAGACACAACGCCGCCGGCCACAGCCGCGGCGGCCGCGCACCGGGCGTGGCGTAGGCGATCGGCGTGGCGGCGGGCTCGTCACTCATCGCTTTCCCGCAGCTTCGCGAGGACGGTGTAGTCCTCGAGCGTGGTCGTGTCGCCGATGCTTTCCTTGCCGGCGGCGATGTCGCGCAGCAGTCGCCGCATGATTTTTCCCGAGCGGGTCTTGGGCAGGGAATCGGTGAAGCGAATATCGTCGGGCTTGGCGATCGAGCCGATTTCCTTGCCGACCCAGTTCTTGAGTTCCTCTTTGAGCTTGTCATCCGCGGCGATGCCGGAGATCACGGTGACGAACGCACAGAGCGCCTGGCCCTTGAAATCGTCAGGACGGCCGACGACGGCCGCCTCCGCCACTTTCGGGTGGGCCACCAGCGCGCTTTCCACTTCCATCGTTCCGAGGCGGTGGCCGGCGACGTTCACCACATCGTCCACGCGGCCCATCACCCAGAAGTAGCCATCCTGATCCTTGCGCGCGCCGTCGCCGGTGAAGTAGGTCGCGCCCATCTTGCCCGAAGCGTCGGGGATTTCGCCGAAGTAGGTCTTCTTGAAGCGGTCATCGTCGCCCCAGACGGTCCGCAGCATCGACGGCCAGGGCTTGCGGATGACGAAGTAGCCGCCGGCATTGGCGGGGACTTCGTGGCCCTGCTTGTCGACGACCGCGGCGTCGACGCCGAAGAAGGGGCGGGTGCAGGAGCCGGGCTTCGTGGGGGTGACGCCGGGCAGGGGGGTGCACATGATGTTGCCGGTTTCGGTCTGCCACCAGGTGTCGACGATGGGGCAGCGGTCGCCGCCGATGATTTCGCGGTACCACATCCAGGCCTCGGGGTTGATCGGTTCACCGACGGTGCCCAGCAGGCGCAGCGAGGAGAGGTCATGGCCCTTGGGATGCTGATCGCCCCACTTGATGAAGGCGCGGATGGCGGTGGGGGCGGTATAGAAGATGTTGACGCCGTAGCGTTCAATGATTTCCCAGAAGCGGTCTTCCTTGGGGGCGTTCGGGGCTCCCTCGTACATCAGCGTGGTCGCGCCGTTGGCCAGCGGCCCATACACGACGTAGGAGTGTCCGGTGACCCAGCCGACGTCGGCGGTGCACCAGTAGATATCGGTGTCCTTGAGGTCGAAGACGTATTTGGTGGTGAGGTAGGCACCGAGGAGGTACCCCGCGGTGGTGTGGACCACGCCCTTGGGCTTTCCCGTGGTGCCGGAGGTATAGAGGATGAAGCACAGATGCTCGGAATCGAGCTCTTCGGCGGGGCAATGGGGGGAGGCGTCGGCCATCTGCTCGTGATACCAGAGGTCGCGCTTGGGCGTCATGGCGACCTCATGGCCGGTGCGCTTGACGACCAGACAGCGCGTGATGGAGGTGGTCTTGGCCAGGGCGTCGTCGACGTTCTTTTTCAGGTCGATGATCTTGCCGCGACGCCAGCCGCCATCGGCGGTGATGACCACCTTCGCCTGCGCGTCGTTGATCCGGTCAGCGAGCGCCTCGGCCGAGAAACCGCCGAAGACGATGGTGTGGGCGACCCCGATACGCATGCAGGCCAGCATGGCGACGGCGGCCTCGGGAATCATGGGCATGTAAATCGCGACGCGATCGCCCGAGCTCAACCCCTGCGCCTTAAGCACGTTGGCGAATTTGCACACTTCGCGGTGCAGCTGCGCGTAGGTGATCACCTGGCGATCACCGGGCTCGCCCTCAAAGATGATCGCGGCCTTGTTTTTGCGGTGGGTCGTGAGGTGGCGATCGAGGCAGTTGTAGGAAATGTTGATCTTCCCGCCGACGAACCACTTGGCGAACGGCGGGTTCGACCAGTCGAGGAGGGTGTCCCATTTCTTGAACCAGTGGAGTTCCGACGCCATCCGCGGCCAGAAGGTCTCCGGGGAGGCGATGGACTCCTGATAGAGCGTTTCGTACTCCGCCATGGTTTTGATGTGTGCCTGCGCGGCGAAACCCGCCGGCGGAGCAAAAAGACGGCGTTCGGTCAACGTCGATTCGATATTCGTTTCGGTGGCCATGATTGCTCCTTACGCGCTGCGGGTGATCCATTTATAGCAATGTCGGAAGGTAGCATTTACCGGCGGGCTATGCGCTTGTCCAGTCCTCAACCCGAAGACCATGAATTTGTTTGAAATCGCGAAGGTTTCTGGAAACGAGAAGCGCATCTTCGATGAGGCATATCGCAGCGATACGCAAATCATTGGCCCCCAGCCGTCGATACTGCTGCCGAAGCGCACGGAAGCGATGCACCGCCGCCAGGTCGAACGATTTCAGGTCCAGCTGCTTGTAATTTTCCAGGTGTTTTTGCAGCCGCCGATACGCACGTTCTTCCTCCTCGGGCGTCTTTGCTTTCGCGGCGTAAGCCAGCCATCCCCGGGTTTGTTCATCGTAAGTAATAACCGAGGTGAGAATTTCATCTCCCGGCGGCGCTTGTGCAATCCGTGCTTCAATGCGGCGATATTCCGGCGTGCCGGGCGTTTCGATCAACGTCAGCACGTCCGTGTCGAAAATGATCATTTTGGCTTCCGCTTCGCTTTCGTCCGGCGCTTGGACGGAACGGCTTTTCCGCGGCCGATTTCCCGCCCCAGCCGCATCGCCTCCTTGAATGCGTCATCATTTTCGAAGGTCCCATGGATCCGCTCCCACCACTTGTCGCGGCCGGCCGGCGGCTTGCCGTCAACCGCGCCCGCCCCCACGGGCGGACCGACGGCCGCCCCAAGCTTCTCCACTTTTGCTTCCAGCGCCGCAATTCGGGATTCAAGTTCGCTCAGCGTCATCGCGCACCTCCGCCAGCATTATACCGCGGCAGGCAGCGCTCACCCGGCCGCCGGGCCGAGCGTGGTGATCGTCATCGGCGCAAACCCGCTGTCACCCGCCACCGCCAGCAGATCCTTCTTCGTGATCGACTCCAGCTTCGCCAGATCCTCCTCCAGCGTGCGGTACTCGCGGGTGTAGGTCCACCGGCTGGCCAGACCGCGCATGCGGCCCAGGGGCAGCTCCCCATGGAGCACCGTCGCCGTTTCGATCTTGTTCTTGCTCCGCCGCACCTCCTCCTCGGTGAGCCCCTCCTTGAGCACCTTCTGCAGCTCGCCCAGCAGAATCCCTTCCACCTGCGAGGCGCGCTCGGGATCGCAGGACGCATAGATCATGAAAGAGCCCGTCTGGTCGTGCGGATAAAATGAAAAGTCCGCTTCATCCGCCAGCCCCGGCTCCACCAGCGCCCAGAAGAGCCGCGAGCCCTCCTGATCCCCCAGGACGTCCGCCAGCACCATGGCGGCGTAACGCGCCTCCTCCTGCGCCGAGGGCCCCGCGCACAATCCTGCGATGTAGTGCCGCTTGAGCTTTGCATCTTGAATGTGCCGCCGCTTCCCCAGAAGCTGCGGCACGTTGTAGACCCGCGGCGCGTTGACGGTCGCCCAGTTCCCGCAATACTTCTCCGCCATCGCCACCAGCTCGTCAAAATCCAACGCCCCCGCGGCCGCCAGCACCATATTTCCCGGCCCATAGCGCGCGTCGAAGTAGGTTTTCATCTGATCGCGCGAAAGCGCCGCCACGGATTCCCTGGTGCCCAGCACCGAGTTGGCCATCGAATGCCCGGCGAAGTGGTCCTCCATCACGGCCTCGAACAGCACGTGGCTCGGCCGATCGAGATAGAGGGCGATCTCCTCGAGAATCACCTTCTTTTCCATGTTAAAGTCCTCCCCCCCCAGCGACGGCCGCAGCATGTCCGCGAGCAGTTCCACCGCCGGCTCCGTGAACTCCGGGAGCACCTGCGCCCAGTAGCAGGTGACCTCGTTGCTGGTGAAGGCGTTGTTCTTCGCGCCCATCGCATCGAAAGCCTCGTTGACCTGCTGGCTGTTCCGCTTGGCCGTCCCCTTGAACATCATGTGTTCAAGGAAGTGGGAGACCCCACTGATCTGGGCGGTCTCATCGCGCGACCCCGTTTTGACCATGAACCCCACCGCCACCGAATGCGCCCTGTCGTTGATCTCCGCGATCACGTCAAGGCCGTTTTTGAGCTTGGTCTGTTTGAACGTCAGCATGTCTTA
>CALCHA010000353.1 GCA_937901265.1 uncultured Phycisphaerales bacterium | reverse complement strand
TTTCCTCGCGCCCGTTCCCGCCTGCAGCGTGAAGCAACTCTATCCGGATCCCACCATCGGCTGGCACAACGCCAACTATTCGGTCATGTTAGGCCGCCTACCCAAAGTTCCCGCACACAACACCGACGCTCCCCCCGTGTGGACCCTGCGCTTCGGCGCCGGCGACGACCGCTATCAGGGCGAGTTCGCACTGACGCCGCCCGCACGGCTCACCGGTTACTCCGGCGGCGAAACGGTCGAAGTGCGGGGCACGCCCAGCCCCGAGCTCGCCCACCCGGATTACCCCGGCCCGTGGTATGAAGTGCAGAGCATCCGCATGTGGGCCCCCCACCGCTGAGGCACGCCGTCCCGGGCGTCTCACGCCCCCATCTCTTCATGATACCGCCGCATGAGATCCCCGCGCGCCAACATCCCCTCGACGCGTTTTCCGTCGGGCCCCAGCACGGCCAACTGGTTCAGCTCGTGCCGCGCGAAGAGGTCCCAGGCCACCTCCAGCGTATCGGTCAGTTTGAGCGGCGGCACATTGGAGCGGATCACCTCTCCGACCAGCAGGAGCGGCGCGCTCTCGGGCGCCAGCATCACCACACGCACGTCCTCGCCGGTCAGCAGGCCGAGATAGTTGCCGCCGCGGTCGAGCACCACGAAATCCGTTGCGTCGGTGGCCTGGCTCCGCTTCACGATGTCGGCGAGCGTTTCGTCAGGCTTGGCCACCGGGGCGCGGCGGAGCTGCATCTGCTCGACCACCACCCGGCGCAGCGCGCCCATGCCGACTGCCGCGCCGACCCGGACGCCGATCTTGCGCAGCGGCACGGTGTAGATGCTCTCGCCCATGACGATGCGATACAACAGCGTCGCGGAGACGGCGGCCAGCATGATCGGCAGCATCACCTGGTAATTCCGCGTGAGCTCAAAGAGCAGAATGATGCCCATGAGGGGCGCCTGGATGATGGCGGCCAGCACGGCTCCCATCCCGACGAGCGCATAGGCGGAGGGCTGCACGTTCAGGCCCAGCTCGCGCAGCATGAGCCCCAGCGCTCCGCCGGCGGTGGCTCCGACAAACAGCGAGGGCGCGAAGACGCCGCCCGATCCGCCTCCGCCGAGGGTGAACGCGGTGGCCAGAATCTTGCTGATGCACAGGAGCACAAGGACGCCGATGGTCAGACCCACGGCGGCGTTTCCGCCGCTGTAGGCCGCGGGGTCGAGGGCCTGCAGCACGGTGGGATAGCCGCTGGCAAAGATGGGCACATAGCCCGGGCCGGCCGCATCGCGGACGAAGAGCGCCTCGCGCAGCAGGATCAGGAGCAACACCCCGCAGAGGCCCGACAGAAAGGCCCCCAGCGCGGGGTGAAAAAACGCGGGAATCTTTTTAATCCGGGTGAACCAGTGCCCCACGTTTTCCATCAGAAAGCTCAGGATGATCGCCAGCAGCCCGCACACGAGGCCCAGAAGCACATAGTTGGGCAGCTCCGAAAAGCTGGAATTCACGGCCCCGCCATGCGTGGGAATTTCGAACAACCCGCGCACCACCCCGCCATGCTCGGCTGCGTGGATGCCGTGAAAGGTGGTGGTGGCGATGACGGCCGAGATGACGATGGGGGTGAAAGTCTTGACGGAAAAGTCGCGCAGCATCACTTCGAGGGCGAAGAGGACGCCCGCGATGGGGGCGTCAAAGACCGCGGATATTCCAGCCGCCGCCCCGCAGCCCACAAGCGTGGCGGAGCTGGAGCGAGAAATACCGGCGAGCGCCGCGACGATGGACCCAACGGAGGACCCGATGATGGCGATGGGGGCTTCGGGACCGGCGCTGCCGCCGGTGCCGATCGTGAGGGTGCTGGACAGGAGGGTCTCGGCACCGAGCGTGTGTTTAAGCCGCCCGCGCTCGCGGATCAGGGAGAGCAGGACGCTGGAGAGGCCATGGAGGGGCGAATGGCCATGGCCGAAGACACGCCGAATGACACTGACGGCCAGCCCGCCCACCGCGGGCAACAGGGGCAGGAACAGCAGCCACTTTCCGGTCAGATCGAACCGCGTCACCAGGGCGTGGAAATAGCCGGATTGCAGGATGTCGATGATTTTTTCAAAAAGCCACGCGGCCCCCGCCGCGCCGAAGCCCACGGCCGCCGCCATGAATATCAGAAGGGTTTCTTCGCGAACGCCCCATCGTGCCAACTGCTGCAGGACCCGCAGCCGCCAGACCGCCGGCATGCGCACCACCCGCCGCCCCAATGCTTCCAGCCGAATCACCGACAGATACTCCCGCGAGGTCGAATTGCGCAGTCTACGACGGTTGGCCGCTGGCTTCCACCTGCGCGAGTTCTTCCTGCGACAGCCGCCGCGCGGGATCGGTCTCGTAGCGGTCGCGTAGCGCCACGATCGCTCCGATGATGCGCCGTGCCGCGGTTTCGCGAGCCTCGGGGTCGCGCGAGCGGCCTTCAAGGTCGGTAAAGGTCAGGGGCGTACCGAAAAACAAAGTGATGCGCCCACGCTTCTTAAAATCCTCGACCATCCCGCTGTGGGTGCGCGTGCCGCGGATATAGGCCGGCACGACGGTCGCGCCGCTCATCAGGGCGAGCATCGCCACCCCCGCGCGCGTCTCCTGCAGCCGCCCGTCCAGGGAAATTTTTCCCTCGGGAAACATCCCGATCACGCCGCCATCCTTGAGCGCCCGGAGCGCGGCGCGGATCGAAGCCGTGTCGTTGCCGGTACGATTGACAGGAATGACCCCGAGCGCCTTGTACAGATAGCGGAAGGGCCACTTCTGGTAGTACTCCCTGGCCATCATGAAATGGATCAGCCGCCGCCGGCTGGAAGCCTGCATCACCAGGGGGTCCAGGGCGCTGGTGTGGTTGGCCACGAACAAGACGGGCCCGCTCACGGGGATGCGGCAGGCGTTGCCGCGCTCAAAGCGATGCCAGAGCCCGAGGTACCCGCTGCAGAACCGGCGCATCAGCGCGACCGGCAGGGCCAGGGGCGAACGCGCGTAGTAATAGACCACCAGGAAAGATCCCATCAGCACGATGAGCAGGGCGACGATGCGCAGGAGCGTGATGATGGAGCGGTCAATATCGGGCACGAGCGCCAGGGGAATCTGCAGACCGACCAGCGCGATGTTGCTCATCACGTCGCGCGCCGCCATCACGCGACCGCGGACAAAGTCGGGCACGATCCGCTGCAGCAGCGTGTCGAGGCTGATCATCAGCACGGCGGCGAATATGGCTGCGATGATCAACAGCGCCAGCGACGGGCCCCAGCCCTGGGGCAGGGAGAAGGCAAAGAGGAACACGCCGACCATGACCATGGACCAGGCGATGCCGACTTCCTTGGCGATGCCGCGGCGCGCCAGGCTCGTGATCACGGCGCCGACCAGCATCCCGGTGCCGACAAAGCCCATGAAATACGCGTACCACTTTTCATCTTTGCCGAACTTGTTCATCACCACCCCGGCCAGCCCGCTTAAAATGATGGCCGCGGCGCACCAGAAGAGGAACATCAGGCCGATGACCTGCAGCGCCCGGCGGTGCTGCAGGATGTAGCGGACGCCCCCCTTGAATTCGGACAACATGCTGCCGCGCACCTTGGGCTTGGCGATGCCGACGCGCTTGGGCGAGCGCATCGCGAAGAGCAGCAGGGCGGAGGTCAGGTACATGGCCCCGTCGACATACATCGCCACCGGCAGCCAGCGCACCAGGAAGCCGCCCACGATGAACCCCAGCAGGGAGGCGATGGTGCCGGCACCGGCGGTCATCGCATTGGCCCGCAGGAGCTGGTCGGGGTGCACGAGGTTGGGCATCAGGGCCGTGCGCGCGGGTGAGAAAAAGGCGGTGAAGACGCCCACCGCCAGCTCGGAGAGGAGCAGGAGGAGCACGGCGTAGGTCATGTCGTGGGGCCAGGCGAGCTTTACCTGCAGCGCCAGCGGGACGGCGAGGAAAAACGTCCGGGCGACGATCACAATGGCCAGCCGGACCAGATCGGAGGTGATCATGACCATGCGGCGGGGCAGCCGGTCGGCGAGCACGCCGGTGATGGGCCCCAGCAGGACGTAGGGGAACAGCATCATCATGGTGAGCTGCGCCACGTCCGCCGTCCCGCCGGTCAGATCTCTGCCCGCCGCCTGGCTCTTCAGCTGGACGAGCAGCGTGAGCATGACCACGAAGTGAATGCGGTCGCCGAGTGCCGAAACGACATAGCCGGCCCAGAGCAGCAAAAAGTTGCGGTTGTGCGCGAGGGACGGATAAGTCCGCAGAATGGGCGTGTCGGCGGCTTGGGTCATTCGCACTCCAGAGCCGCGGATCTTACCTGAGGATTACGCAGTTGCACCAGCACCCGCATCACGCGCCGCGAAAGGTCCCCATGACCTGTCCGGAAAGGCTCACCGTCCGCGTGCCGCGCGATCGCGGATCCGACCCGCCGTTCGCCAGGGCGTGCTGCAACTCCGCCACCCGCTGCATCGCCGCATCCTGCTTGGGATAGCGGACGTCGCGGTATCCGGTGACCGGCTCGGGGCTGCGGAAAATCTCCAGCCACAGGGAATACTTCTGCGCATCGTGAGGCTCGTGCAGGTCGCACGCATCGACCAGCTTCGTGTACCACTCGCGGAACCCCTTCTCCTTCGAATGCCACGTCGGCAACAGCGCCCGCAGCCACCGGCAATGACGCAGCACGCGCACCTGCCAGTCCCGGCTCTTCCAGTGAAACTTCACGTGCTTCCCGCCCAGCACGAACTCCGGCCGATTCAAATGGACGTACTTGATCTTGTCCCCGTTCGCCGGATTCACGTTGAACCGCCGCCGGTCACGCTTGTACTTCTCCGGCGAGGTGTAGAGCATCGAAACGTAGACCTCGTCCTTGATCATCATCACCTTGGCCAGGTTCCAGATCACCGCGCGGGTCACGGCGAAAGCGCGTTCCGCCGAGTCCTGGGCGTAGGTCTTCACGATCCGCGAGGCATACTGTCGCCCATATTTCAGCGTTCCCCACTGAATCGCATCGAACAGGCGGATCACATAATCGCGCTTGGCGGCCTCATCGAGCGCGGGCATCTGCTCCAGCGTCTCGCGGCACATCTTCTTGTATTCCTCGGCGTTCTTTTTGCCCCAGATTGAACTCGCCTTGAGGATGTTCGCCTTGCGTTCCATCGCCTGGTCGGCGGTCTCGAGCTCCTTGCGGATCCCCACGCCGAACAAATCGGGCCGAAG
Source organism: uncultured Phycisphaerales bacterium (assembly GCA_937901265.1). Taxonomy (GTDB): domain Bacteria; phylum Planctomycetota; class Phycisphaerae; order WQYP01; family WQYP01; genus CALCHA01. The sequence goes on along the minus strand of CALCHA010000353.1, from coordinate 1,516 downwards.
AACAATCTTCCGGCCGATGTTGAAGGCGCGATAGTTCCGCTCGAACTCGCGCCCCACCGCGTGACGAATCGCCCACGTGATCGATTTGTAGGACAGCGGCAAAAATCCCAGCTGGTACGCCACGCCGAGCATCATGATGTTCGCGTAGAGCTTCGAATCCAGCAGCCGCTCGCACAAGTCGCCCACGTTGAAGCTGAAAAACTGCCCCGGGCGGCACTGGCCTTTGATGATTCCCGCGAGTTCCTCGGGCTCAAAGTCATCGCGCCCCATCAGCGTCAAAATCGTCGGCGTCTTGCCGGTGTTGACCACGCCGTGGGTGAATTTTGGCGAGGCCACGCGCAGGTAATCCGTCGGTGAGCAGGCCCGCGCCGCCTCCAGCGCATCGACGCCGATCAGCAAATCCGCCTTGCCGAAGGGCATCACCGGCGAACCGCTCATCGGATGCTTCGAGAACTGAATCTGCGAGAAGACGCCGCCGTTGCGGATCGCCAGACCCTTTTTGTCGATGAACCCCACGTGCAGGCCATCTTTGTGTCCCGCACGCACCAGGATGTCGCCCGCCACGCCAATGCCCATCCCTCCGACGCCGGCCATGTAGCAGCGCCACACATCGCGCTTCGTAAACGCATCCGCCATCACGTTGGGCGGATCGGGCATTCCGCGCAGGTCGACGACCTCGTCGGGCAGCCGCGGCGGGCGCGTGCGCGTCACGATGACCTGTTCAAAGCTCGGACAGGCGTCAATTCGCGCGCAGGCCCCATCATTCACGCAGGCCGTGAAGTCCGTCTGGATCTTCTGCCCGTAGTCCGTCTCGACATGCTTGAGCCCCGGGCAGCCGGTCTGCGTCGTGCATTCGAGGCAATGCTCGCACACCTCTTCCGAGACGTTCATGTAAGTCTTTTCGCGGATGAACCCGACCTCCTTCTTCGCCGCCTGCTCCTCGCGCCGCCGCCGCCGGTGGAAGGTGATGCCGCACTCCTTGTCGGCGATCACAATCTTGACCCCTTCCTCCAGGATCACTTTTTCCAGCATCTCCCGATATTGATCGCGCTTCTCGGGGTTCATCCGGATCACCCGCGCCCGGGGCACTTCCTTGGTCTCGCGCGCCCCCGTCCCCAGCGGCCCGGCTGCATCGGGTATGAGGCTGCGCGCGATCCGCTCAATATCGTGCGACAAAATTTTGTTGCCCATGATGTCTTCTTCCAGCGTCGGGTTCGGCTGGTGGCCGGTCATCGCGGTCGTCCGGTTCTCCAGGATGATGAACGTGATGTCCTGCTGCTGCGTGATCGCATTGGCGATCGCCACGCTCCCCGAATGGAAAAACGTCCCATCGCCCATGAACACAATCTGCTTGTTGGTGATGAACGGATCCGCCCCGGCGCCCGTCGCCCCGCCCAGCCCCATCCCGCTGTAATTATGCATCAGCGGCTTGTTCGGCTCGAACATCATCATCGTGTAGCACCCGGTGTCCCCGTGCGCCACCAGATCCATCGGCGCCTTGCCGTAGTTCGACTGC